>DMUE01000093.1 GCA_003476465.1 Microbacterium sp.
GTCTGCCGCGACGACCGCGAGCCCGCCGTGCGCCTGGACCCCGGCGATGATGTCGGACGGGTTCCACACGCGGCCCGAGGCGCCGGGGTACTGGACGAGAGCGCCGAAGGCCCGCGGGAGGGCGGCTGCGTCGCAGGAAGCGAAGTCGATCGTGCGCAGCTCGATCCCGAGCGCTGCGGCCCGCGACTCGAGCAGCGCCCCCGTCTGGGGCAGGGCGTCCGCGTCCACCAGGAACAGGTTCGACCCGGACGTCGAGGCGCGCCGGGCCACCAGCATCCCCTCGACCACCGCCGTCGACTCGTCGAGCATCGACGCGCCCGCGATGTCGAGGCCGGTCAGGTCGGTCACCATCGTCTGAAAGGTGATCAGCGCCTCGAGCCGACCCTGCGAGATCTCGGGCTGGTACGGCGTATACGCCGTGTACCACGACGGGTTCTCGAGCACGTTGCGCGCGATGACGGACGGCGTGAACGTGTCGTAGTAGCCGAGACCGAGCATGGGACGAGCTGCGCGGTTGGTCGAAGCGATCTCGCGCAGCTCGGCGACCGCCTCGGCCTCGGTNNCGTCACGATGCCTGCCCCGTGAGTGCCACGTATGCGGCGCGGTCGAGAAGCTCGGCCGGTGCCGACGAGTCGACGCGGATCTTCAGCAGCCACCCGTCGCCGAAAGGCGAGGAGTTGATCAGGCTCGGGTCGTCCGCGACCGCGCCGTTGACCGCCAGCACGTCGCCCGTGAGAGGGGCGTAGAGTTCGCCGACCGATTTCGTGGATTCGATCTCGCCGCAGACCTGTCCGGCGCTCACAGCGGAGTCGACGGTCGGCAGTTGGACGAAGACGACATCGCCGAGTTTCTCCGCCGCGAAATCGGTTATGCCGACGGTCGCGACGCCACCTTCGATGGAGATCCATTCGTGCTCGGCGGTGTAGGACAGGGCGGTGAGATCGGTCATTTCTTCCTCCGGTAGAACGGGGTGGGGGTGACGGTTGCCGGGGTGCGCGTACCACGGACATCTATGAACAGTTCGGTCCCGGGGGCAGCTGAGCCGGGATCCACGTAGGCGAGGGCGATCGGATGGCCCAGGGTCGGGCTGAGCGCGCCGCTGGTCACGGCGCCCACCTCGGCGTCGCCGTCGCCCGCCCCGGCGAAAACGGCGTATCCGGCACGCCCGGCCCGGCGCCCCGCCGACACGAGGCCGACGAGGACGCGGGCATCGGTGTCGAGCGGTTCGCTGGCGCCCTGGCGGCCGACGAATTCGCCCTCGCTCGCGACGGCCCAGCCGAGTCCCGCCTGTGCGGGCCGGACATCGAGCGAGAGCTCGTGACCGTGGAGTGGCATCCCGGCCTCGAGCCGGAGCGTGTCGCGGGCGGCGAGCCCTGCGGGCATCAACCCGAGCGGCGCACCCGCGGCAAGCAGGGCGTCCCACAGTTCCTCCGCCCGCGCGACGGGAACCGCCAGTTCGAAACCGTCCTCGCCCGTGTAGCCGGTCCGGGCGACGAGAACCGGTGCGCCGTCGAACCGTGCTGCTGCAGCGGCATAGTAGCCGAGGTGCTCCAGAAGCGGCGAGAACTCGTCGAGTCCTTCCGTCGCCGCCAGGACAGCGGCCGAGACCGGCCCCTGCACCGCGACGAGCGCGAGGTCGTCGGAGACATCCTCGACACGCAACCCGGGCACCTCGGCGATGCCGGCGAAGTCACCGACGGGCGCGGGAGACGCGGATGACGATGCTGTGCGCTCCGCAAGCGAGCTCGCCACCGCATCCCGGTTGCCGGCGTTGGCGATGACGACGAAGCGGTCGTCCGCGAGCCGGTAGACGATGACGTCGTCGACGATGCCGCCGCTCTCGGCGAGCACGAGGCCGTACGACGCCTTGCCGACGCGCATGCCCGAGTGCCGACCCGATAGGGCGTAGTCGAGGAACTCGCCCGCGCGGGGACCGTTCACGAGGAACTCGGCCATGTGCGAGATGTCGAACAGGCCCGCGGCCGTGCGCACGGCGTGGTGTTCGGCGAGCTCCGAGGTGTAGCGCACGGGCATCCACCACCCACCGAAATCGGTGAAGGACGCCCCGAGCCGCTCGTGCGCCGCGGCGAGCGGCGTCCGTCGCGGTTCGGCTGAGGGGGGCGCGCCCTGGAGGTTGCTCGGCGGAGTCGATTCTGGCATGAGTTCTCCCGTGGTGGGGCGGGCGGGGCGCCCGATGAACTCCCCCTCTGTCATCTGCCTGAGAGTTTCGCCGGGGCATCCGATCGGATGTCCCGGCTTTCACCGTCGGCGGACCCGCTCGCGCGAATCTCTTTCCAGAGTGGCCCGACCCCCGCGGTACGCAATACCTGAGAGATTGGCGGGGAGGCTTGCTCCTTCGGTGCCCGGCTCGAAGCGGTGCCGGGGCTCTCCCGCGAGGGGTCATAGGGCCGGTGTGCAGTTATCGCCCGGCCCTGACGGGCCCGACGCGGCCAGCATACCCACCGCGCTCCTCCGGCACATCCCCTCGCCGCGGCGACACGCGCAGTCCCGCTGACCCGGCGTCTTCGCTGTCGCGCCGCCGCCGGGTCAGCGCGCGCAGCTGCCGGACGAGACGGCGCTCCGCCAGCCCGCCGCGCCCGCCAGGATCGGTGCCAACTCGCTGGACGTCGAGGCGTACCCACGCCCCGACTCATCGGCCCCGCGGGCGAACACCACGCCCGCGACGTCTCCGTTAGCCGTCAGCAACGGGCCGCCCGAGTTGCCGGGGCGGACGTTCGCCTCGAGCGTGTAGATCTCGCGCGGCGCGGACGAATCGTCGTAGATGTCGGGCACCGGCGCCGTGCCGACGCCCAGCACGTATGCGGGCATCGACTCGAAGGGTCCGCCGTGCGG
>DMUE01000199.1:0-4061 GCA_003476465.1 Microbacterium sp.
GCTCAGAGGTCCAAATACTCACGCAAGCGCTTCAGCCTCCTTCTTCTTCTTGCCGAAGAGGCCCTTGGTTTCCTCGGGGGCCCTCTTCACTGGGAGGGGCGGGTCAGCGATGCGCGTCGGGATCGGGAAGGGCCGCCGAAGATCCGGGCGGCCGAACGGAGGATGCACGACTACAGCGCGCAGGCTTTCAAGGTCGACGAAATCGTCCACATCAAGGGTCGCTTGGAGCAGGGAGTCCAACGTCTCGTACTTGCTACGCAAGTCCGCGTTCAGGTCGTCCACCTCCGCAAGCTGCGCGGCGACGTACGCTTCCGCAGCGGCCTTTTCAAGTCGTTTGCGGTCCGTCTCGGAAGCTCGTTCCGCAGCGAGCTGCGCTCGCTCCGCAGCGCGCTGAGCGTGTTCAGCACGCCGCACCCCGGCAGCCTGCTGGCGCAGCGCAGCCTGGTGCCGCTGGTCAGCCACCCTCGACTGATGTTGAATCTCAGCGAAAAAACCACGACGACGTGCCACTTTTCCTCCAACGCTCGACTGTTGGTCAGTCTAGGAGGCAGAGAGAAGGAGGTCAGCTCTGGACCATCGCCACATCGGCAACCCATTCTCCGACACTCAGCCAATCAAGCGATCGAGCGCGGCGGAGTGCCGGGACCGTGAAATAGCGCAGGACCGGAGCGCAGCGGAGGACCGAGTCTATGTCGCGAAAGCCCGGAACGGAGTCGTGCCCGACCGCTACACTCTCGGCGTCGGAGGGAAGCGCCCCTACCGCAGCATCAGTTGAGGACATCCTGCATCTTCTATCCACATTCGTCATCGGCGGCGTTGACGGCGTCCGACTAGTGTCCGACACTGGCCCGATACTGGCCGTCGGGCCGGCATGAGCGGAGGTCGAGATGGGCACCATCTCCCCGTACGAAACGGTGAACGGACGCCGCTACCGAGTGCGCTACCGAAAGCCGGATCACACCGAGACGCAGAAGCGCGGCTTCGCGACGATCCGCGAGGCCAAGCTGTACCTCTCCATGGTCACAGTGTCCAAGTCGAAGGGCGATTACATCGATCCGACGGCGTCCCGGGTGCCGGTCCAGATGTTCGCCGACAGCTGGCTGCGATCCAAGCACCCCCCGATGTCGAAGCCGTCGTACTACGTGACGCTCGAGCAGGCGTGGAAGAACCATGTCGCTCCCATCTGGGCCCATAGGGAGATCTCCTCGATCCGCCGCTCTGAAGTCCAGGATTGGGTGTCAGAACTCGCAACGCAGAAGTCGCGCACCGTCGTTCTTCGCGCCCTGGGAGTCCTCGCTGGCATCCTCGATGTCGCCATCGACGATCGTCGCCTTACGAACAACCCGGCTCGACATATCCGCAATCTCCCTCGCAACGGCCCGGGCAAACGTCGTGTCTACCTCTCGCACGACCAGGTCACGACACTGGCGGCGTGCTCGGCGCATCCGACCATGGTCCTGACGCTGGCGTATTGCGGCTTGCGGTGGGGCGAGGCCACGGGCTTGCGCGTGCGCAGCGTGAACCGGCTGCGCCGGCGTTTCGTCATCGAGGAGAACGCGGTGATGATCGCCTACGAAATACATGTCGGCACGCCGAAAACGCACGAGAAGCGCTCGGTCCCCTACCCCGAACGTCTCGCTTCGATGATCGAGCAGGCTTGCGCCGGCAAGGGCCCGGAAGGATTGCTGTTCGGCGACGGTGTCAACCACATGCGCAACTCCGGCAGCCAGGGCTGGTTCGCCAATGCGGTGAAGCGCGCTCAGGCAGTCGACCCATCGATCCCGCGGCTCACGCCGCACGACCTCCGTCACACCGCCGCATCGCTTGCGATCAGCTCCGGCGCCAACGTGAAGGCTGTGCAGCGGATGCTGGGACACGCGTCAGCGGCGATGACACTCGACACCTACGCCGACCTTTTCGACGACGATCTTGATGCCGTCGCGGCGCGACTGAACGACGCGATGCGGCTGGTGGCGCTGCCGGCAGGTCCGCAGACTCGCTACGCCCGGCCGGAGCGACCGTAGAGCACATTGCTCAGTTTTTCGACTGGCCACGAACCGCTTGAAGTGCTCGATTTCGGCGTTTTGAGACGTCAAACGAAGCCTCGCGAAGGCACTCGTATCCGCCTCGATCTGGTCTCATAGCTTTCTCAAATGCGGCCAAAAAGCGGCCAAATGCGACCCCTGAGAGGTCTAACCATAGAAGAATCCCTGGTCAAAAGCAAAAAGATACTGTGCCCCTGGAGGGACTCGAACCCCCAACCCTTTCCTTAGGACGGAACTGCTCTTCCATTGAGCTACAGAGGCTAGTTCGCCAAGTCTACCGAGACTTGCTCAGCCGATCCCTCTCGCCACAGCCGCGGCAAGGAGCTCCGCAGCGGTCCGTTCCGCGAGGGTTGGGTCAGCTTTGCCGATCGGACGTGCTCCGTAGTGACTCTGATTGCGTGTCCGTCCCAAGCGGTCGAAACGTCCAGCGGCCTCGTCGCCCGGCGGCGAATCAAACACGGCCCGCAAGAATCGGCCCACGGCCTCGTGCTGCCCCGCCCCATTCGGGGTGCGGTAGCCGTGGGCCGCCAGGAGCGCTTCACCCACATCATGTGCGGCGTCGTACGCCAGGTCATACTTCACTCTGGTGCTCGACAGGAGCGGAAGCTGACTGATCCGATCCCTGGCGGCATCGAGAAACGCTGCCACCCGCTTCTCATCGACCGGGATCGACTCGATGCGTCGAGCGGATGCAAGCTCATCGACCGCCCGGCGCTGCGCATCCGTCAGCGGAGTCACCCCCACGGCAGCTCCCCGATGAGCGGCACGACCGCACCACCACGAACAGTTGCCAGGAAGCCGGACTGGTCACCCATCTCAGCTCGAGTGAGGATCGTCGGATTCACGGGCCGACGGACAGCATCTTCGACTCGATTGCAGGCCTGATAGACCGACTCCGGGTCGGGCATGCCGACCACCATCACGTCGATGTCATTCGGTGCGGGACCGTCGACGCCATGCATCCGCGCGGCAAAGGACCCATACAAGAAGGCGGACTCGATCCCTTCGATGTGCTCGAACTCCTGGGTCAGGAGAACCGCGGGGCCCGTAGCGATCATCGCGATCTCGCGTAGCGGTGGCACGAGCGGGCTCTCGAGATTGGCCGAGATCAAGCGCGTCCGCCCGACGCGACGCTCGATGACGATCGCGGCATCGAGAAGGCGGGCGACTTCGCGATGAGCCGTCGGATACGCGACGTTTGCGCGATCGGCGAGTTCGACCAGACTGAGTTCGCCCGGACTCAGGAGCAGTACCGAAAGCAGGCGCGCCTGACCATCCGACCGGAAGATCGGAGCGAGAAGCGGCGCCTCGGTTCTCATTTAATGGACTTTAATATCCATTAAACGAATAGTCAATGGTCGAGACACTGAGATGTCTCGCCCGGGCTACGCCGCGAGCTCCAGGTATGGCTCCCACCGCGGGTCGGCCCGCTCGGTGCCTCGCACCGTCCACTGCGCACCGTGCGGCGGGCGCGGTGCGAGCCGCAGATCCCAGCGCATCTCGGCCGGTGTCCGGTCGCCCTTGAGGTTGTTGCACCGCAGGCAGCACGCCACGAGGTTCTCCCACGAGTCCGCTCCCCCACGCGAGCGCGGCAGCACGTGATCGATCGTCGTGGCACCCTGGCCGCAGTACGCGCAGCGATTGCCGTCGCGACGCAGCACGCCCCGCCGTGTCACCGGCACGCGGCGCGACTGCGGAACCCGCACATATCGCGTCAGCAGGATCACCGCCGGCCGGTCGAGCGCGCCGTGCGCACTCCAGACCGGATCCCCCTCGACCCGCTCGATCACCGTCGCCTTGGCGTTCATCACGAGCACCAGAGCTCGTTTGAACGACACGACGGCCAGCGGTTCGTATCCTGCGTTCAGCACCAGAGTGCGCATCGGGTGTCCTCTCGAATAGCCCGTGACGGCTTCAGCGGTATTCGATACAGCGACGCCCGCGGGCGCGACAGGCTGCGAGGACGAAAAAAGGCGCCGCCCCTAAAGGCAGCGCCTTGCGGCCACGGTCACGCCG
>DMUE01000199.1:4083-17084 GCA_003476465.1 Microbacterium sp.
CCGCTCAGCCGGCGTTGGCGGCGAGCCAGCCTTCCGCATCGACGCGCGTGCCATCGACGTGAATCATGATGTGCAGGTGGGTTCCGAACGCCAGGCCCGTGTCACTGACCTGTCCGATCATCTGGCCGGCAGAGACCGTCGCCCCCGCACCGACCGTGCGGCTTCCCGGCAGCATGTGCCCGTAGACGGACTGCACGGCGTGGCCGTTGATGTTGTGCATGATCGTGACCGTCACGCCGAGACCACCACCACCGTCGGTGGAGGCGGTGACAACGCCGTCGGCGACCGAGTAGATCGGGGTGCCGCGCTCGACCATGTAGTCGGTGCCGCGGTGGCCCGCGTACGGGGCGCCGAAGTTGTTGAAGTAGGGCAGGGGGCGTCGCACGAGACCGGAGCCCGGCGCGACCAGCGGAACGCCCGCGGGGACGGCGTAGGTCCCTCGGAAGGTGACGGCCTTGGCGCGCGCTGCCGCAGCCGCCGCGGCGGCCTCTTCAGCCTTCTTCTTCGAGATCTCGTCCGGCGTCGTCGCTGAGTACGATCCACGGGCGAGGTTGGCTTCGGCGACATCCGAGGCGATCACGAGCGACTGCGCACCGTCGGCGGCGAGCTGTTGAACCGTCAGCGGCTCGGTCTCGGGCTGCCAAGCGGCGTAGGCGGGGATCGCGACGGTGGCCACGAGGCCCGTCACGGCGACAAGAGTCAGGATGCTGCGCACCGGGCCACGGCGCCCGGCGTGCACTTTGCTCGGACGAGCTTCACCCGCGGTGACACGCTGCTCACGGCGTTCGAGTTTGTTCGCGCGCCGCTTGATCGCACGATCACTGCGGGGCTGCTTCTGTGTCTCGCTCCGAGCCGCCCGTCCCCAGCGGTTGTGGCTCTCTACCTGCGCGTCGAGTGCGCCTTCAGGCGAGTCTTTCGCTTCAGCCAAACGCTTCCTCCGGCCCCGTCACCCACAGGGTGCTGGCTCGTCGCCACGATGGTCGTGGTTCAGCCGGCCGAGTGGACGAGCCTGGAGGGGCGTTCGGGCCGGGAGTTCCATCGCCTGGCTTCTCGGCGGTGGACTCTGCAAGATTACCGGATGGTAACGGTTCTGTCACTTCGACAGCCGGGGCTGTGGATGGAATCAGACGGGTGCGGCGACCAGGAAGATGTGTGCGGCGACCTCGACGGGCAACTCGAGACCCTCGTCCGAGCCGTCCATCTCGACCAGGACGTAGCCCTCGTTGTAGCGGTAGCGACCCCTCGCACCGGGCACGACACCCGCACCGTGCAGCTGTTCGAGCAGTTCGGGATCCACCTGCGCGGGCTCGGCGAGACGACGCACCGTGCCCTCGACCGGGCCCCCCACTTCGTTGAGATGACGGACGAGCCCGACAACTCCCTGGGAAAACACGGCGGCCGGCAGATCTCCGAGCTGATCGAGTCCCGGAATCGGGTTTCCATAGGGCGATTCGGTCGGATGCCCCAGCAGCTCGACGAGTCGACGCTCCACCTGCTCGCTCATGACATGCTCCCAGCGGCACGCCTCTTCGTGCACGTAGGCCCAGTCCAGACCGATGACGTCGGACAGCAGGCGCTCGGCGAGACGGTGCTTGCGCATCACGTCGATCGCCTTCTGGCGTCCCGCGTTGGTGAGCTCGAGCCGCCGGTCTTCCGACACCACGACGAGCCCGTCCCGCTCCATGCGCCCCACCGTCTGCGACACGGTGGGACCCGAGTGACCGAGACGCTCGGAGATGCGGGCGCGGAGCGGAATGATGTTCTCTTCCTCGAGTTCGAGGATGGTGCGCAGGTACATCTCTGTCGTATCGATCAGATCTGTCATGGCAGATTGTTCCTCGCGTCCGGTTGCGGAGGCAAGCCTAACCCAGCGGGTGGACGCCCGGCCGGACGGCGCTCATGCGCGACCCTAGAATCAAGGGCATGCCTCACGTTTCCCTTCCGAGTGAACTCCTGCCCGCCGACGGCCGCTTCGGCTGCGGGCCCTCGAAGGTTCGCCCCGCGCAGTTGGCCGCTCTCGCCATGACCGGGGCGGAGCTGCTCGGGACATCGCACCGCCAGGCACCGGTCAAGAATCTGGTGGGCGATGTGCGTGCTCTGCTCGCCGAACTGTTCCGCGCCCCCCAGGGCTATGAGGTGCTGCTCGCCAACGGCGGCTCGACGGCGTTCTGGGATGCTGCGGCCTTCGGTCTGATCGAGCGGCGAGCGCAGAACCTCGTGTTCGGCGAGTTCGGGGGCAAGTTCGCGGCGGCGGCGAAGGCCCCGTGGCTCGAGGCGCCGGACGTGCGTGAGGCCCCGGCCGGGCAGCGCGCGATCGCGGAGGCCGTCGCCGGTGTCGACGTCTATGCCTGGGCGCACAACGAGACCTCGACGGGCGTCCTCGCTCCCGTCCGGCGCGTCCACGGCGACGACGGCGCGCTGACGGTGATCGACGCGACGAGCGCCGCCGGCGGCGTGGATGTCGACATCGCCGAGACGGACGTCTACTACTTCGCCCCTCAGAAGAACTTCGGCTCCGACGGGGGCCTCTGGCTGGCATTGGTCTCGCCCGCAGCGATAGAGCGGATCGAGCGGGTCGGCAGATCCGACCGGTACATCCCCGAGTCCCTCAGCCTGACGAACGCCGTGAGCAACTCACGCCTGAANNTGGGCCGAAGCATCCGCCGTGGCCACACCGTTCGTGGCCGACCCCGCCGACCGTTCGCAGGTCGTCGTGACGATCGACTTCGACGAGAGCGTGGATGCCACGGCCCTGGCCGCCTCGCTCCGCTCCAACGGAATCGTCGACACCGAGCCGTACCGCAAGCTCGGCCGCAACCAGCTGCGCATCGCGACGTTCGTCTCGATCGAGCCCGACGACGTGCGTCAACTCATCCGCGCGATCGATTACACACTCGAGCGGATGCCTCAGGCCTAGTAGCTGCGGTCGACGCGCGGGTCCTGAAAGTCGGACTCGTCGTCGTCCGAGTCATCGTCGTCCGAGTCATCGTCGTCATCCGACTCGTCGTCGTCGTCCGAGTCATCGTCGTCATCCGACTCGTCGTCGTCGTCCGAGTCATCGTCATCGTCGTCGTCCGAGTCATCGTCGTCGTCGTCGTCCGAGTCATCGTCGTCGTCGTCGTCGTCNNTCGTCCTCGTCATCCGCGTCGTCCTCGGCCGCCTCAGCGGCGAGGGCCCCCTGATCGAGGTCTGCCTGGTGCGCGTGGTACTCGGCCAGTCGCTCCGCCCACGGCATCCACTCGGGGGCGAGCAGGGCACCCTCGCCGGGCATCAGCTCGGCCTCGAGCACGGTCGGAGCAGAACCCTCCACGCGGGCGAGCGACACCGTCCAGAACCACCCCGGGTAGCCCCGCATGCGGTTGGCGAAACGGAGCGACAACGCACCGCCGGGCTCCACCCGGTAGCCCGCAGGCTCGCCGATGGTCTTCTCCGACGTGATCTCACGCAGAGCCGCGAGGGCGAGATCGCGCGCGCCGATCAGTTCGGGGTCGGGCAACGGCGACGCAGGCACCTGCGCAGACGCCGGAGGAGAAGCCAGCAGCTCAGGCTCAGGCGTCGAGTTCATCGGCGACCTTGCGCAGCACGGCGGCGATCTTCTTGCTGTGCGAGCTGCTCGGGTAGCGGCCGCGACGCAGGTCTGCGCCCATGCCGTCGAGCAGTTTCACGAGGTCCTCCACGATGATCGCCATGTCATCGGCGGGCTTGCGCTGCGCCTTGGCGAGGCTCGGCGGGGCCTCGAGCACCCGAACGGAGAGGGCCTGCAGCCCGCGCTTGCCGTCGGCGACCCCGAACTCCAGGCGCGTGCCCGCCTTCGGCGCAGCCGTACCGGCGGGCAGAGCTGTGGCGTGCAGAAAGACGTCTTCTCCGTCGTCCGTGGAGATGAAGCCGAAACCCTTCTCCTCGTCGAAGAACCTGACTTTGCCGGTGGGCATCGTGAACTACCTCGTTGCGTCTGGCGCCCGAGGGCGCTGAAGTGCGGGGGAATTCCCCCGACATACCAGCCTACGGCACCGCTTCTGCCCCCGCGCGATGGATCCAGACCTCGCGCCCACTAGGCTCGGACGAATGAGCACGTCACCCGATTCCTCCCAGTTGCAGCCTGGGCGTCTCGAGCGCGTCCTCGCCTTCATGTCGCTCGGTATCGCTCTGCTCTCCATCGGATGCTTCTTCGCGATCATGATCGGCACCGCCACAGGCATGACCCGCGAGGACTTCGGCTCGGGCGTCTGGCCCCTCGTCGCCATTCTCCCCAACATCGGTCTTCCGCTGGCATTCGTGCTGATCATCGCGCTGCTCGTCGTGACCTGGGTGCGGCGCAAGCGGGCGAACGAGTCCTCCTCTTGAGTCGACGATGACCGAGGGTACGAGGGATTTCGCCGCGCGCCTCGCGGCACTGGACGACGACGCCCTCGCCGCCCTCCTCGCGGCCCGCGGCGTCTCCCCGAGCGCCACGTGGCGCGACTATTTCGATGCGGCGGACGCACTCGCCGAGCCCTCGTTCGTGGCACGGGCCCTGCAGGGACTGACCTGGACCGAGCTGGCCGCGTTGGCACGCGCGTCAGCCGACGGCTCGGCGGTCCCCGAGGATGAGGCCCCGACTGCGCGCACGCTGGGGTTGACGGATGCCTCGGGCGTCCCGCTCCCCTCCACAGCGAAGGCCATCGACCTGGTCACCATCGACGGCACGGAGGCACCGGCCGACCTGCCGCCTGCCGACCAGGCCACCGAGCGCGAGACGGCGGAGCGCGCGTTCACGAGCGTCGCCTCATTCGGAGACATCCTCATCCAGACGTTGCACGCACCCCTCGCGCGCCTCGGCTCGGGAGCGATCGCCGCTGCCGACCGACGACGGATAAGCGAAGAACTGCAAAACCCGGAAGACCTCGACGCCCTCATCGAACTCGCCCGCACGGCCGGACTGCTCGACGTCGAGGGCCGGTGGCTTCTGCCGACCGCGCAGGCCGAACTCTGGCTGCGCCAACCCACCGTGCGCCGGTGGTCGGTCGTGGCGACGGCGTGGCGGGACGCCCTGCCCCGCGGCATCCGAGCCGGCGGGGCATGGACCGATCCTGCGACGTGGGCGTCGACCTTTCCCGCCGATGCGTCGTGGCCCGCGCGGGCGAGTGCCCTGCGCGCCCAGGCCGTGGTGTGGGGGCTCATCGCCCCCGGCGGCTCCGCGCCCGCCTGGTCGCGGGCGCTGGCCGCGGGATCCGCCGAGGCCGAAGAGCACCTCGGCAGGCTCCTCCCCCACGAGGTCGACCGCATCTATCTGCAGAACGATCTGACCGCGATTTCGCCCGGGCCCCTCGCGTCCGGACTCGATGTACGACTGCGCCAGCTGGCGCACCGCGAATCGCACGCCCAGGCATCGTCGTACCGCTTCACGCAGGAGAGCATCGCCGCAGCCCTGACCGAGGGGGAAACGGCCGACTCCATGCTGGAGTTCTTGGCGGGTCTGTCGTTGACCGGCGTGCCCCAGCCTCTCGAGTACCTCGTGCGGACGACATCCGACAAGCACGGTCTCGTACAGGTGGGATACGACCCGGATGCTCCCCCCGAGGCCCCGCGCACGCTCGTCACGAGCATCCAGGAACAGGCCATCAAGACGATCGCCGTCGATCAGTCGCTGCGTCCGCTCGGGCTCGTTCGCACCGCTGACGGCTCGGGCCTGACCACCCGCGCCCCACGAGACACCGTGCTGTGGGCCCTCGTCGACGCCCGCTACCCGGCCGTCGCTGTGGATGCGGACGGGCGTGAAGAGCGGATGCGGCGGCATCGGGTTGCTGCGGGTCCCGTGGCCCCCGGCTCCGCATCCGTCGATGCCTATGCGACGCTCATCGCCACCCTGCGGGCGTCCGTTTCGTCCAACGCCGACACAGCGTGGCTCGAACGCGAAATCGAGGCCGCCGTGCGCGCGCGTGCCCTCGTCGAGGTCGAGGTGCAGCTGCCGGACGGCGCGACGCGCACCTTCGTTCTCGAAGCGAGCGGCCTGGGCGGCGGCCGGCTGCGAGGCCGCGAGCGGGGCACGGACGTCGAGCGCACCCTGCCGGTCTCGAGCGTCCGAGGCGTCCGCCGGCTGTGACCCGGCGCCGCGGCGCCTGCGGCGCCGGTAGAATGGGCCCTTATGTCTGACGGCCCCCTCATCGTGCAGAGCGACCGCACCGTGCTGCTCGAAGTCGCCCACCCCGACGCCGAAACCGCACGCCACGAGCTGGCGATCTTCGCCGAGCTCGAGCGCGCACCGGAGCACATCCACACCTACCGCATCACCCGGCTCGGCCTGTGGAACGCGCGCGCGGCGGGCCACCAGGCCGACGACATGCTCGCGACCCTCGAGCGCTGGTCGAAGTTCCCGGTTCCCCCGTCGGTCTCGATCGACGTACGCGAGACGGTCGGCCGCTACGGGAGGCTTGTGATCGAGCGTGACGACGAAGGCACTCTGGTGCTGCGCAGCACCGACCGGGCCGTGCTGTCCGAGGTCGCCCGCAACAAGCGCATCCAGCCTCTCCTCACCGGGCAGCCGGAGCCGGGAACCTACACCGTGGACGCGTGGGCGCGCGGGCACATCAAGCAGGAGCTGCTGAAGATCGGCTGGCCCGCGGAAGACCTGGCCGGATACACCCCCGGCACGCCCCACGAGATCGACCTCGATGAGAGCGAGTGGAGNNGCGGGCAAGACGCTCGTCGGTGCCGCCGCCATGGCCGAGACCAAGACGACCACCTTGATCCTCGTCACCAACACCGTTTCGGCGCGCCAGTGGCGCGACGAGCTGCTCAAGCGCACATCGCTCACGCAGGAAGAGATCGGGGAGTACTCCGGTCAGGTCAAAGAGGTCAAACCGGTCACGATCGCGACCTACCAGATCCTCACGGCCAAGCGCCGCGGCGAATACGCGCACCTCGCGCTGCTNNGCCGACCTGCAGGCCCGCCGTCGCCTCGGCCTGACGGCGACGCTCGTGCGCGAGGACGGACGCGAGGGCGACGTGTTCAGCCTGATCGGACCCAAGCGGTTCGATGCGCCGTGGAAGGAGATCGAGGCCCAGGGCTTCATCTCCCCCGCCGCCTGCTACGAGGTGCGGATCGACCTGCCCGCCTCCGACCGTCTCGAATACGCCGCCGCGGCCGACGACGAGCGCTACCGCCTCGCCGCGACGGCCCATGCGAAGATCGACGTCGTCCGGCAGCTCGTCGACCGGCACGAAGGCGAGCGGATCCTCATAATCGGGCAGTACCTCGACCAGATCGACATCCTCGCCGAGGCCCTGGACGCCCCGAAGATCACCGGCGCGACGTCGGTCGATGAGCGCGAAGTGCTGTTCCAGGCCTTCCGCGAAGGCTCGATCTCGGTGCTCGTGGTGTCGAAGGTCGCCAACTTCTCGATCGATCTGCCCGAGGCATCCGTCGCCATCCAGGTCTCGGGCTCGTTCGGATCCCGCCAGGAAGAGGCGCAGCGACTCGGACGCCTGCTGCGACCCAAGACCAACGGGCACACGGCGAGCTTCTACACCCTCATCGCGCGCGACACGGTCGATCAGGACTTCGCTCAGAACCGCCAGCGCTTCCTCGCGGAGCAGGGGTACGCCTACACGATCCTCGACGGCACGGCCATCGCGGCCTGATCCGCGGGCCCTCCGCGCCCGCCGCCGAGAGCGCCGATCAGAGCACGATTCAGCGGATGCATGGCTCCAGCGGCGATAATGGGGTAATGACTGCACCGCGCATCCTCGTCGTCGACGACGAGCCGAACATCCGCGACCTCCTGATCACGAGCCTGCGTTTCGCGGGCTTCCAGGTCAGGGCCGTCTCGAACGGCGCACAGACGATCTCGGCCGTCCTCGAAGAGGAGCCCGATCTGATCGTGCTGGACGTCATGCTGCCCGATATGAACGGCTTCAGCGTCACCAAGCGCCTCCGTGGCGCGGGGTACACCGCTCCGATCCTGTTCCTCACCGCGAAGGACGAAACCGAGGACAAGATCGAGGGCCTCAACGCGGGGGGAGACGACTATGTCACCAAACCCTTCAGCCTCGACGAGATCGTCGCACGCATCCAGGCGATCCTGCGGCGCACGATGCAGGCGGACGAAGAGGCCGTGATCCGTGCCGGCGAGCTGTCGATGGATCAGGACACTCACGACGTCAAGGTCAGCGACGTCTCGATCGATCTCAGCCCGACCGAGTTCAAGCTACTGCGCTACCTCATGCTCAACCCCAACCGGGTGCTGTCGAAGGCACAGATCCTCGACCACGTCTGGGAATACGACTTCAACGGCGACGCCGGCATCGTCGAAAGCTACATCTCGTACCTGCGGCGCAAGATCGATCCGCACTCCTCGGAGCCCCTCATCCAGACCAAGCGAGGCTTCGGCTACATGCTGAAGGCCGGCAAGACGGCGTAAGGGGAGTGCCCTGAGCGATCCCCACGAGCCCGACAAGGTCACCCGGTGGTGGCGCGGCGTCAGCCTCCGCGCCAAGGTCACGGGAGTCACCGTGGCGATCCTCGCGGTCGGACTGTTCGCCTCCGGAATCGCCACGATGGCGTTCGTCCGCGGCGCACTCGTCACCGCGCAGGACGAGCAACTCGTCGCCCGGGCCTCGTCGAACCTCGCCGCGGGCCTGCTCGATGTCACAGTGGATGCCGGAACCCAGCAGGTGCAGATCTCGCTGACCGATCAGGCCGTGGCGGGCGACTACTTCATCGCCGTGTACGAAGCCGGCGGAGAGTCGCTGGGCGGACGACCCAGTGGGGGCGGTCCGATCTGGCCGGACGAGTACACGCTCGAAAGGACGGTCTCACAGGGAAGCGCGGTCTTCCCCCTCGTGGGACCGGACGGCGATCTCTACCATGCGAGCGCCGGCATCCTGGATCCCGAGCTGAACGGTGAGCTCTACACGCAGGTCATCGCGCTCCCCCTCGCACCCGTCGACAGGACCGTTGCGACGTTCTTCGGTGTCTTCACCGTCCTCGGACTCATCACGATCGCCGCCGGCGCGCTGATGACGCGGCTGCTCGTGACGCAGACGTTCCGGCCGCTCGGGCAGGTCGAACGGGCCGCCATGGCGATCTCGTCGGGGGACTTCGGACAGCGCCTGACACCCGGTGATCCACGGACCGAGGTCGGCAAGCTCACCGGGGCACTGAACACGATGCTCGACCGAGTGGATGCGTCGATCAGCCAGCGCGACGCGACCGTGCGGCAGATGCGCCGCTTCATCGGCGACGCGAGCCACGAGCTGCGCACGCCGCTGGTCACCGTGCGCGGATATGCGGAGTTGTACCGGATCGGCGCGATCCGCGGCGACGAAGACATCGCCCAGGCCATGGAACGCATCGAGAAGGAGGCGATCCGCATGGGCGTGCTCGTGGAGGACCTGCTCGCCCTCGCCCGCCTCGATGAGCACCGGGAGGTCGAGATCGCGCCCGTCGACCTGCGCCCCGTCGCGCGAGACGCGGGAATGGACCTGCGCGCGGCAGCGCCGCAGCGCACGGTGACGGTCATCGACCTCGACTCGGCCGAGTCGCGCCAGGCTGCCCTCGCCGACCTGGATCTCACGGGACCGATGTCCGTCAGNNGATGCGGCGAACGTCACCGCCGCGTCCGATCCCCCCACCACGCCGATTCCGATCGCCGCCGACCGGCCCCCGGTCGTGCTCGGGGACGAGAACCGGATCCGGCAGGTCGTGGCGAATCTGCTCGGCAACGCCAGACGTTTCACGGCAGACGACTCGCCGCTCGAGATCGTCGTCGGCACCGATCCGACTCGCGTCAGCAAGACCGCCCCCCTCGGGATGGGATGGATCGCGATCGTCGACCACGGCGAGGGTGTGCCCGAGCAGATCCGCGAACACATTTTTCAGCGGTTCTGGCGCGCCGACTCGTCCCGCACGCGTGAGACCGGCGGCAGCGGGCTGGGGCTCGCGATCGTCGCGTCGATCGTGTCGGCGCTGAATGGCACCGTCGAGGTCGAGGACACTCCCGGCGGTGGCGCGACCTTCCGGGTGTCGTTCCCGATCGCGCCCGAATCGACCCTCTACCTCGACACGCAACCGCTGCCCGAGCTGCCCCCGCGCCCGCCCTTGCCCTGAGTCACGCCCACCGCAGCGGCTGACCCTTCCTCCCCAGGTGCACGAAACGCATGCAGAGGCGCGAGACGGATGCCTGGAGGCGGGCGGCACGCGCGGCACGCGTAGCGTCGGGGCAGCCGCCGCACTCAGCGTTCGCGATGCCACCTGAAGGAGTATCTCATGGCCGTATTCACCGTCGACTCAGACGCCGTCCTCGCCCAGTCCGCCGCGATCCGGGGCACGATCGATCGCCTGCAGAGTGAGTCGCAGTCGATGCTCGGACAACTCGTCCACCTTCAATCCACCTGGACCGGGCAAGCATCCGCCGCTTTCCAAGAAACCATCGAACGCTGGCGCGCGACACAGCGCCACGTCGAGGAGTCCCTCGCCTCGATCACCCTCGCGCTTGAATCGGCTGGCCGCCAATACGCCGACGCTGAGGTGACGAACGCCTCGCTCTTCCGCTGACCACCTCGGGTCGACGTGACGAGAATCGCCGACGACGCAGGAAGGGCCCCGGCGGATGCCGGGGCCCTTCCTGTGATGCGGGCGGGACTTAGAAGTCCATGCCACCCGTCGGGTCGCCCGCCGGCGCGGCGACCTTTTCGGGCTTGTCGGCGACGACGACCTCGGTCGTCAGGAACAGACCGGCGATCGATGCGGCGTTCTGCAGGGCAGAGCGCGTCACCTTGGCCGGGTCGATGATCCCGTGCGCGAACATGTCGACGTACTCGCCGGTCGCGGCGTTGAGGCCGTGACCGATCGCGAGCTCGGCGACCTTGTTCGCCACGACGCCGGGCTCGAGACCCGCGTTCAGAGCGATCTGCTTGAGCGGCGCCTCGATCGCGACGCGGACGATGTTCGCACCGGTGGCCTCGTCACCCGTGAGGCCGAGTCCCTCGAAGACGTTCTTGCCGGCCTGGATGAGGGCCACGCCACCACCGGCGACGATGCCCTCTTCGACGGCAGCCTTCGCGTTGCGGACGGCGTCCTCGATGCGGTGCTTGCGCTCCTTGAGCTCGACCTCGGTCGCGGCCCCCGCCTTGATGACCGCTACGCCACCGGCGAGCTTGGCGAGACGCTCCTGGAGCTTCTCACGGTCGTAGTCGCTGTCGGTGTTCTCGATCTCGCGGCGGATCTGGGTCACGCGGCCCTCGATCTGCTCGGATTCGCCGGCGCCCTCGACGATCGTGGTCTCATCCTTGGTGATGATGACCTTGCGCGCCTTGCCGAGCAGATCCGTGGTCGTGTTCTCGAGCTTGAGACCGACCTCTTCGCTGATGACCTGACCGCCCGTGAGGATGGCGATGTCCTGCAGCTGAGCCTTGCGGCGGTCGCCGAAGCCGGGAGCCTTGACGGCGGCCGACTTGAAGATGCCACGGATCTTGTTGAGCACGAGAGTCGCGAGAGCCTCGCCCTCGACGTCCTCGGCGATGATGACGAGCTCCTTGCCCTCCTGGATCACCTTGTCAACGACCGGCAGAAGGTCCTTGATGTTCGAGATCTTGGAGTTCGCGATGAGGATGTAGGGGTCCTCGAACACGGCTTCCTGGCGCTCGGGGTCGGTGACGAAGTACGGGTTGATGAAGCCCTTGTCAAAACGCATACCCTCGGTGAGCTCGAGCTCGGTGCCGAACGTGTTCGACTCCTCGACGGTGACGACGCCTTCCTTGCCGACCTTGTCGATCGCCTCGGCGATCAGGTCACCGATGGTGGTGTCTGCGGCCGAGATCGACGCGGTAGCGGCGATCTCTTCCTTCGTCTCGACCTCCTTGGCGCTCTTCAGAAGCTCAGCCGAGATGGCCTCGACAGCCTTCTCGATGCCGCGCTTGAGCGAGATCGGGTCGGCGCCGGCCGCGACGTTCCGCAGGCCTTCCTTGACGAGGGCCTGGGCCAGGACGGTGGCGGTGGTGGTGCCGTCACCAGCGACGTCGTCGGTCTTCTTGGCGACCTCCTTGACGAGCTCCGCGCCGATCTTCTCGTAGGGGTCTTCGAGTTCGATCTCCTTGGCGATCGAGACGCCATCGTTCGTGATTGTGGGGGCTCCCCACTTCTTCTCGAGCACGACGTTGCGACCGCGGGGGCCGAGCGTCACCTTGACGGCGTCGGCGAGGATGTTCAGGCCGCGCTCGAGGCCGCGACGGGCCTCTTCGTCGAAAGCGATGATCTTTGCCATGTGTGTGTCGTCCCTCCCGGACGTAGGTATTGGTTTAGCACTCCGGTAAGGCGAGTGCTAACGCCCATTCTGGCACTCACCCCCATCGAGTGCAAGCCGCACACCGAGGGGATGCTGCCACCCCGGACATCCGTCGGCCGAAGCTCCTGGCACCGCCGGTCAGAGGACCGCGATGCTTCCGGCCCCCGCGTCGGGAACCAGCTCGACCCAGGTGTTGCCCGGCGCGAGATAGACGGGCGTGCCGTACTGGTTGGTGAGTTGGATGGGCGCGTCGCGAGACGCCTTCGTCCAGGTGACCCGAAGAACCTTGCCGCCCGACGCGACCCATGCGGGACCGCTGCCGACCAGGAGCGTCTTCGGGATGTCGCCGTACGCCCAATCGATTCCGACCGAGAGCGCGACGACATTCGTCGCGGCGAGCTGTCCACCCGCCGAGTCCATGTCGGGCGCTCCGTTCTGAGAGCGCAGGTAGCGCGCGGAGCCGGCGTCCCACCGCCATGTCCGGCCTTCTCTGGCAGAGAAGAACAGGTCGAACCCCGCTGCGGGGATGCCGTAGGCGGCGGCCGACGCCGTCTGGGGGCGCTGCGAATACGCGAACTGCTGCACGGGCGGGGGGATGTCGGCGTACGCCGCCCGCAACTCGGGCGCCCGCACGATCACGTTGTGCGGCGCGGACTTGGACCGGATGCGATACATGAACGGGTCGTCGGCACCCCCGTGGATCGCGTTGTGCACCGGCGTGTTCAGCATCATGTCGAC
>DMUE01000177.1 GCA_003476465.1 Microbacterium sp.
AGGAACGCGACCACGAACGAGTAGACCAGCACACCGAGTGCGGCGACGACCTGCAGGATCAGCTGTTCCACGCCACCACCGAGGAACAGGCCGGTCTCGGTCGCGAAGAAGCCGAGGTAAAGCGTTCCGATCATGCCGCCGACGAGGTGGATGCCCACGACGTCGAGCGAATCGTCATAACCGAGCTTCCACTTGAGCTCCACCGCGAGCGCACAGACGACACCGGCGACGATACCGAGCACGAGCGCCCAACCCGGCGTCAGGTTGGCACACGCGGGAGTGATCGCAACCAGACCCGTGACCGCACCCGAGGCGGCGCCGACCGACGTGGCCTTGCCGTCCTTGAGCTTTTCGACGATCAGCCAACCGATGATGGCCGCGGCCGTCGCTCCCAGCGTGTTGACGATGATCAGGCCGACCACGGAGTCCTCGGTCCCGAGCAGCGCGAAGGTTCCCTCGGCGCCGGCGTTGAAGCCGAACCAGCCGAACCACAGGATGGCGGCGCCTAGCATCACGAGGGGCACGTTGTGAGGCTTGTGGATGCCTTTCTGGAAGCCGATGCGCCTGCCGAGCACCAGCGCCAGCGCCAGGGCCGCAGCACCCGCATTGATGTGCACCGCGGTACCACCCGCGTAGTCGATCACGCTGGTGTCGAAACCGAAGGTGTCCCCCAGGCCCATTATCCAGCCGCCGCCCCAGACCCAGGCCGACACCGGGAAGTAAACGATGGTCGCCCAGATGCCGGCGAAGATCATCCAGGCACCGAACTTGGCGCGGTCGGCGATGGCACCCGAGATGAGCGCCACCGTGATTATCGCGAAGGTGGCACCGAAGGTCGCGCTGACGAGCGTGTCGCTACTGGCCGAACCGAGACCGAAGTCCGAGAAGGGATTGCCGGCGAACTGCCACGTGCTGTCCACAGCGCTCATGTTGAACCCGTAGAGGATCCAGAGAACGCTGACGAGACCGAGCGCGCCGAAGCTCATCATCATCATGCTGACGACGCTCTTGGCCTTGACGAGGCCACCGTAGAAGAACGCCACACCCGGCGTCATAAAGAGCACCAGCGCCGTCGCTGCGACGGACCAGGCGAGATTGCCGCTATCCATGAAGTACCTCATCCATGTGTTGTGTAACAAAGGGTCCGAGGCGCTCGGGTACAGAATGCGCCGCGGTTGCCCCAGTCTGGCGATGGATGGTTACGGCCGCGGTTGAATCGATGTTTCGGCGAGGTTACGCAAGGCCCTCTCCTGTAAACATCACGTTTCGTACATCTTCCAGGAATCGGTGAATCGCTCCCGAGAGCCCCAGAATCACGCGGCGGTCGAGGCGATCAGGCGCGAAACGGCCCTCAGGTACTTCTTGCGGTAACCCCCGGCGAGCATCTCGTCGGGAAAGACGGTGTCGAGAGCGACCCCCGTGGCGCGGATCGGCAGCTGCGCGTCGTAGACCCGGTCGATGAGGGCGACGAAGCGCAGCGCCGCGGACTGGTCGGCGAACTCCGACACGTTTCGCAACCCGATGAGGCTGAGGCCCTCGATCAGCCGGATGTAGCGCGACGGGTGCACCCAGGCCAGGTGGGCGACCAGCTCGGAGAAGTCGTCGTCTGAGACGACACCGGTGCGAGAGGCATCCGCCACCGCGGACTCATAGGCTGCGGATTCGAGCACGGCGGCGTGACCGTCGAGCTTGCGCTGCCGATAATCGACACCGTCGATGCGGATGGTCTGGAAGCTCGCCGCCATCGCGTGAATCTCGCGCAAGAAGTCCTGCGCCGCGAATCGGCCCTCCCCCAGAGCATTCGGGGGGGTGTTGCTGGTTGCGGCGAGCTTCGTGCCGGATGCAGCGAGCTCACCGAGCAGTCGAGTCATCACCATCGTGTCGCCCGGGTCGTCGAGCTCGAACTCGTCGATGCACAGCAGATCGGCCCCGCGGAAGAGCTCGACGGTGTTCTTGTAGCCCATCGCCCCCACGAGCGCCGTGTATTCGATGAAGGAGCCGAAGTACTTCCTGCGCGCGCGCATGCCGTGATAGACGGCGGCGAGAAGATGCGTCTTTCCCACACCGAACCCGCCATCGAGATACACCCCCGGCTTGACCTCGGGCATCTTCTTCGAGCGCGAGAACAGCCCTCCACGCTTCGGGGCCTCGGACAGCCCGGAGAACGCGATCAGCGCCTGCTTCGCCTCCTGCTGCGAGGGATAGGCCGCATCCGCGCGGTAGGCGTCGAACGTGGCGTTCTCGAACTGCGGCGGCGGCACGAGGTGCGAGACCATCTCGGCGCCTGAGAGAGCGGGGTCGCGGTCGGCGAGGCGCACGATGCCGGTGGCGGTCGAAGCAGACATCCGGTCCTTGGAATGGGGATGGGGGCGGCGCAAACGTCACGCGACGCTCGCACCCGTCGGGTACATATGACGTCGGGCGTGCGTGTCCCCGCGCGCCGATCTAGGGTTTCTTAGGGACGGCAACCACCCTATCGCCGCCGCGGGGGCCGCCCGCCCACGAGACACAGGAGACAAGATGACCACGGAGACCGACGCCTCGAACCCGAAATTCCAGGAGTACGCCGAACCGGGACGCCTGGTCACGGGCGATTGGCTCGAGCATCGTCTCGGTCAGCACGGGCTCGTCGTGGTGGAATCCGACGAGGACGTACTGCTCTACGAGACCGGACACATCCCCGGCGCAGTCAAGGTCGACTGGCACACCGAGCTGAACGATCCGGTCGTCCGCGACTACCTCGACGGCGCCGGGTTCGCCGAACTGCTCGGACGCAAGGGCATCCGGCGCGACGACACCATCGTCATCTACGGCGACAAGAACAACTGGTGGGCCGCCTACGCGCTGTGGGTGTTCTCGCTTTTCGGTCACGAGGACGTCCGCCTGCTCGACGGCGGTCGCGATCGCTGGATCGCGGAGGGCCGCCCCCTCACCACGGATGCCCCGGCGATCGCTCCCACGGACTACCCCGTCGTGGAGCGCGACGACTCGACGCTGCGTGCATACAAAGACGACGTGCTCGCGCACCTCGGCAACCCGCTCATCGATGTCCGCTCGCCCGAGGAGTATTCGGGTGAGCGGACGTCCGCCCCGGCGTACCCCGAGGAGGGCGCCCTGCGCGCCGGCCACATCCCGACCGCCCAGAGCGTGCCCTGGGCCGAAGCCGTGGCCGAGGACGGCACCTTCAAGTCGCGCACGGAACTCGAAGACGTCTACCTGGCCGGAGCCGGCCTGAAGCCTGGGAACTCCGTTATCGCTTACTGCCGTATCGGCGAGCGGTCGAGCCACACCTGGTTCGTGCTCAAGCACCTGCTCGGCTTCGAGGACGTCCGCAACTACGACGGATCGTGGACCGAATGGGGCAGCGCCGTGCGGGTGCCGATCGTGACCGGCGTCGAGCCGGGAGAAGCTCCCACGCGCTCCTGACCGGCGCGAGCGGCACTCCGCATGGCAGACTTTCCGGGTGAGCGACGACGATCTGCCCGAGACCCTGGCCGAGATTCGCGACGACTTCCTCGGGTTGCCCGAGTCGGAGCGGTTGCACCTGCTGCTCGAGTTCTCTAACGAGCTCCCTGACGTCCCGGAGAAGTACGACGGACATCCGGAACTCGCCGAGCGTGTCGCGGAGTGCCAATCGCCGGTCTACATCATCCTCGACATCGACGACGAGGGCCGGGTCGCCATGCACGCGACCGCCCCGCGCGAGGCTCCCACGACGCGCGGGTTCGCGAGCATCCTCGTGCAGGGCATCACCGGGCTCACCCCCGAGCAGGCCTTGGCGATCCCCGACGACTATCCGCGGAGCATCGGCCTGACGCGCGCCGTGTCGCCGCTACGCATAGCGGGCATGACCGGCATGCTCATCCGGGCGAAGCGTCAGGTGCGCGCGAAGCTGGCGTCGTGAGCGAGCGCGTGCTCGTGACCGAGCTCGTGCCGCGGACGCTGGCCGAGGCGGATGTCTCCACGTCCGCCGGACGCGCCTGGCTCGAGGCCTTCTACGCCCCGGCTCCAGAGAACCGCGTACGCCTGAACATGATCACGAGCCTCACAGGCTCGGCGACCGGATCGGACGGAACGAGCGAAACGCTGACAAGCCGGGTGGACCGATCCGTCCTGGGCATCATCCGTACCGCGGCCGACGTCGTGCTGGTGGGCGCGACCACTGTCCGCACCGAGGGGTACCTCCTTCCCCGTACCGCCGCGCTCGCGGTGGTCACGGCATCCGGCCGTTTGGCGGGACATCGCCTCCGGCCGTCCGAGGGCCGCAGCGGCCGGCTGCTGCTCGTCTGCCCCGCCGAACGCGCGGTGGACGTCCGTGCCCAGCGCGATGCCCAAGACCTCGACGCAGAGGTCGTGCCCGTTCCCGGGGCGGGAGAACTCCAGCCCGGGGCCATACTCGATGCCCTCGCCGACCGGGGGCTGTCCCGCGTCGTCTGTGAGGGCGGTCCCACGCTGGCCTCGCAGTTTGTGCAAGCGGGCGCAATCGACGAACTGTGCATCTCGGTCGCCCCGGTGATCGGGCCCGAACCCACCCCGTTCCTCCGGCTGACCGGGGGAACGCAGACCTCCCTGCACGGGATGCTGGTCGATCCGTCCGGGTTCAGCTACCTCCGCCTGCGGCGGGCGTGACGGGAAGCCTCGCAGCCCACTCCGTGATAGCGCGGCTCCACCGCTCCTGGTCGTAGTTCCAGAGCTTCGTGTGCCGGGCGGTGCGGAAGACCTCGAGCGTCACCAGATCGGGCCGTGCACGAGCGAGCGCGTGCGAGCCG
>DMUE01000075.1 GCA_003476465.1 Microbacterium sp.
GACGCCGCTCGAGAATCGTGGACGGCCGCGGTCCAGCGCACACTGCTGGCCGAGCAGACCCACGACCGGCTGATGATCCTGGTGGAACAGTCCGCGGCTGCGCAGTCTGGGATCACCGCCGCGATCGCCGACCACCAGGCGATCGAGCGCCTCGCCCACACCGTCGCGGGCAAGGCCCCGAACACCCATCGTATGAAGCTCGAGACCTTCGTGCTGGCAGCGGAGCTCGAAGAGATCGTCGAGGCAGCCAACCTGCGGCTCGACGACATGTCCGCCGGTCGTTATCGGTTGCTTCACACCGACGCGCTCGCCGCCCGCGGCGCGGCGTCGGGCCTGGGGCTGGAGGTACTCGACGCCTACACGGGCAGGTCCCGACCCGCGCAGTCGCTCTCCGGCGGCGAGACGTTCCTCGCCTCGCTCGCGCTCGCGCTCGGCCTCGCCGAGGTGGTCACGGGCCGCGCGGGCGGGATCACGCTCGACACGCTGTTCATCGACGAGGGTTTCGGATCGCTCGATGCCGGGACCCTGGACACCGCGATGCGGACCCTCGACGAGCTGCGCCAGGGCGGGCGCACGGTCGGTGTCATCAGTCATGTGGAATCGATGAAAGACCAGATCCCCGCGCAACTGCTTGTCACCGTCGCGGATGACGGCGCGAGCGACGTCGCTGCGCACGCCTTCCTGTCCGGGTAGCGTGGAGGGATGAAGACCAGCACCGTGTGGACCGTCATCGGCGTCATCGCCGCCATCGTCATCGCCTGGGTGCTCGTGAACGTCCTGTTCTCGGTACTCGCCTTCGCCTTCAAGCTGTTGGTGGTCGCCGTGGTGGCCGTGATCGTCTTCGTCATCCTGCGGGTCGTGTTTTCGCGAGCGTCGGGCGACTGAGGGCTACAGCGCGTAGTCGGCGCGGAACCTCGACCAGAGCGCGGCGCTGCAGGTCGCGACGACCTCGTCCCACAGCTGACTAGCCCCGTCCTGTGCCCGGTCCGACACGGCTTTGATGATCCGCAGGGGCACGCCGAACTCGCCGGCGACGTACGCGTAGGCGTATGACTCCATGTCGACCAGTGCCGCGCCGAGCGCATTGATCCGCACGACGGCATCGGCATCGTCCACGAATATGTCCCCGGTTGCAATCGTGTGCCCCTCGTCCGCCAGGGCGATGCGAGCCGGGAGCGACACATGCTGGCCGACGACACCGTCGAGGTCGCTGACGTCGTGCTGGAGCACCGCACCGATCTCATGCACGTCTGCCTCCACGGCCGGATCGACCGCGCCGGCCGTGCCGACCACGACGATCTCGGTATAGCTCCGAGCCGCGAGCACCCGAGTGAGGCCGACGGCGGCCGGCAGCTTGCCGGGGCCGGTGACCAGACGGTCGAAGCCGTCGATCTGGGCGGGAAAGGCGACGAGCTCGGCGTCCAGCGCCGCGACGAGAAGTCTCACGAGAGCCCATTCTCCCCCGTCACGAGCAGGACACAAGCATGCGGCAAGATGAGCCCATGGACATGGCCTACTTCTCCACCGGCTATTGCGTGAACCTGCCCGCCTGGATCGCGGACGAACTGCATGGGGTTCCCGACATCATCCCCGATCAGACCGACCGGATGGCGCTCGTGCACCGCCTGGCCGACCGCAACTGGCGGGAGGGCGACGGCGGTCCCTTCGCGGCGCTCGTCGCGGAATCCGACACCGGCCGCATCGTCTCGGTCGGCGTCAACGTCGTGCTCGGCAGCGGGATCTCCTCGGCGCACGCCGAGGTGACGGCACTCGGCACCGCTCAGAACCGCATCGGTTCCTGGGATCTGGGGGCCGACGGCCTGTCTCCGCACGAGCTGGTCGTCAACTGGCGCCCGTGCGTGCAGTGCTACGGCGCCACGATGTGGTCGGGTGTGCGCACGCTCGTCGTGGCCGGCTCCGGCCCCGAGCTGGAGGAGATCAGCACCTTCGACGAAGGGCCCATGGTCGACGACTGGGCGCAGCAGTTCGAGGCGCGCGGGATCGCTGTCGTGCACGACGT
This sequence comes from Microbacterium sp., assembly GCA_003476465.1. Lineage (GTDB taxonomy): Bacteria > Actinomycetota > Actinomycetes > Actinomycetales > Microbacteriaceae > Microbacterium. The sequence goes on from DMUE01000075.1 coordinate 2,021, forward strand.
GCTGCGTGACGAGGCGCTCGCCGTGTTCCGCGCCTACCGGGCCGCCGTCGACAGCGGCGGAGTCGTCGTCTACAACGCCCGCTCCGGCGACTGACGGGCTGCTCTCGGCGTTACGAAAACGATGGGCGGGGGACATCCACTCGCAACACGTGCCGATTTAGGCTGAGTCATGGCGCACTCAGACAGCTCCCCCTTGGCGGGGCCCACCGGAACGATGCTCGCACTCGTCGGTGCCGAATCCTCCGACGCGATGGCAACTCTCGAGGGCATCCCGGGCGTCGAGACCCTCACGTTGCGGGATTCCGATCCCGAGACGGCTGCTCGCCGGATCGCGGCGTGCGGCACACCATGGATCGTGCATGACGCCGATCCCCTCGAACACGTCGCCGCCGCCTGGGTGGAGCTGTACGAGGAACGCGCGACCCTCGGCACGCTCGAGGTCGAGGTCGAGACCGCGCTCGCTCACTTCGAGGAGGGCACCGCGCTGATGCCGGACTACTACATCGTGCTCGACCCGGACGCGGCCGAGCACACGTGGCGTCACTGGTGGTGCGGCGCGCTCGGCTTTCGAGCTCCCCGCCGCGTTCTGCCGGCGGTGTCTCCCACCACGCGGCGGGACACCGCGATCCGGAGGATGCTGACGTCGCTGCCGACCTCTCGTCCCTGGCCGGAGCCGGGGTCTTGGTTGCCCGGCCTCGCGTTCGAGATCCCCGATCGCGTGGGGCTGCGCGACCGTGCGGGCGACGCCGGCATGGCGTGAGGCGGCCCGGCGTCCCCGTTCAGCACGAAACCCCGGAGAATCTCAGGGATGGCGCAGCCCGCGGCGAGAACCCCGCGAAGTTCGTGCGCTTGTCCGTACGTGAGGCGCGAGCCCGTGCGAGTCAGTCCGAGACGAGATCCGGCAGCGCCTGGCGCAGTTCTTCGAGCCACGCCCGCGCGTTCCCGTCCGACGGCGCCCGCCAGTCTCCGCGCGGCGTGAGCGACCCCGCGGCCGACACCTTCGGTCCGTTCGGCAGCGCCGACCGCTTGAACTGGGCGAACGCGAAGTAGCGCTTCAGGAACACCTCGAGCCACCGGACGATCGCGGGCAGGTCGAACGCGTAACGGACGTCCTCCGGGAACCCGGGGGGCCAGCCCGCGGCATCCGCGTCGCCCCAGGCCTCGTGCGTGAGGAAGGCGATCTTCGACGGACGGAACCCGTATCGCAGCACGTGGAACAGCGTGAAGTCGTGCAGGGCGTACGGCCCGATGAGCGACTCCGTCGACTGCGTCGCACCGCTGGCGTCCGCCGGCACGAGTTCGGGACTGATCTCGGTGTCGAGCACGGACTGCAGGACGGCGGCCTCGGCGGTGTCGACGCCCTCTCCCGCCGCGATCACCCAGCGGATGATGTGCTGGATGAGCGTTTTCGGAACGCCGGTGTTCACGGCGTAGTGGCTCATCTGGTCGCCGACCCCGTACGTCGCCCATCCGAGGGCGAGCTCGGAGAGGTCGGACGTGCCGATGACGATCCCGCCGTTCTGGTTGGCGAGGCGGAAGAGGTAATCGGTGCGCATTCCGGCCTGCACGTTCTCGAACGTGACGTCGTAGACGGGCTCGCCGTTGCTGAACGGGTGTCCGATCTTTTCGAGCATCTCGGTCGCCGCCGGGCGGATGTCGATGGTTTCGATCGACGCGCCGACCGCCTCGGCGAGCGCTATGGCGTTCGATTTCGTGTGGTCGCTCGTCGCGAAGCCGGGCATCGTGTACGCCAGGATGTCGGATCGGGGACGACCCATCCGGTCCATAGCGCGAGCGACGACCAGCAGCGCGTGTGTGGAGTCGATGCCACCGCTCACCCCGATGATCGGCTTCGGGTCACTGATCGCCCGCAGGCGTTGGACGAGCGCCGTGACCTGGATGTTGAACGCCTCGTAGCAGTCCTGCGCGAGGCGCGCGGGGTCATCCGGGACGAAGGGAAAGCGCTCGAGCGGACGCCGAAGGCCCGTCTCGCGCTGCGGAACGCCCAGAGTGAACGGCACCGTCACGAACGCCCCCGTGCGGACGGCGTGCGTGCGGCGGTTGTCGTCGAACGTCCCCTGACGCGCACGGTCCTGCCGGATGCGGTCGAGGTCGACGTCGGCGACCGACCGGCGCGGGCCATCCGGGAATCTCTCGGTCTCGGCGAGCAGCCCGCCGAGTTCGTAGACCATCGTCTGGCCGTCCCACGAGACGTCGTTGGTCGATTCGCCGGGTCCGCCGGCCGCGTAGACGTATGCGGCCAGACAGCGGAACGACTGGCCCTGACACAGGATCTTCCGCTCGTCGGCGCGGCCGATCGTGATCGGGCTTCCCGACAGGTTGGCCAGGACAGTCGCGCCGGCGAGAGCGGCCTCGGACGACGGCGGGATCGGGACCCAGACGTCCTCGCACACCTCGACGTGAAGAACGAGTTCGGGCACGTCCTCGGCGCAGAAGAGCAGGTGGGGCCCGAACGGGGCCGCTGCGCCCGCGACCGAGATCGAGCCGCCGCCCTCGAGAGCCGCACCTCCGAGTTCGTCGCCGGCCGCGTACCAGCGCCGTTCGTAGAACTCGCGGTAGGTGGGCAGGTACGACTTCGGCACGACGCCGAGCAGCTCGCCCCCGTGGATGACGGCGGCGCAGTTGTAGATGCGGTTGCGGTGGCGAAGCGGCGCGCCGACCACCAGCACCGACATCAGATCGCGGGATGCCTCGACCAACCGCGCGATCGCGGTCTCCGCCGCATCGAGCAACGCGTCCTGCAAGACGAGGTCCTCGATCGCATAGCCCGTCAGGCACAGCTCGGGGAAGACGGCCACCGCGACGGCGTCCTCATGGCACTCACGGGCGGTCTCGAGCACGGACTGCGCGTTCGCGACCGGGTCACCGATGCTCACCGGGATCGTGCACGCGGCCACGCGGGCGAAACCGTGACGGTAGGCGTTGTGGAACGGAAGGCCATCGGTCATCACCCCAGTCTGGCACCTTAGAGTGGTCAGAATGAGTACGGCGCCGCTCGAAGAGCCCCCCCGCACAGGCGAGATCCAGCTCACGGAGCGGCATCGCTGGCGCGCGTACTGGGTCTGCGTCGGTGTCGCTGCGCTGACGATCCTCGACCTCAGCAAGGTCAACGTCGCGCTCCCCTCGATCGAGAAGGCGTTCGGGGCCGGCTCGACCGAGCTGCAGCTCGTGGTCTCCGGTTATGTGCTGGCGTTCGGGCTGACGCTCGTACCCATGGGGCGCCTGGGGGATCAGCGCTCGCGTCGCGCCCTGTTCATCATCGGGCTTTCGCTGTTCACAGTCACGAGCCTCGCGTGCGCCCTCGCCCAGGACGTCACGGTCCTGCTCGTCGCGCGTCTGATCCAGGGTGTCGCCGCCGGAATCCAGATGCCGCAGGTGCTGGGTCTCATCCAGCAACTCTTCCGCGGCGCCGAGCGCGGCAAGGCGTTCGGCCTCTTCGGCGCCAGTATCGGCATCGCGACGGCGTTCGGTCCGACGCTCGGAGGCCTCGCGATCGCGATCGGTGGTCCGACGGACGGATGGCGCGGCATCTTCTGGATGAATGTGCCGCTGGCTCTGTTCGCCATCGCGGCAGCGATCTGGCTGCTGCCCGCGACACGCACGAAATCGAGACGCAAGCTCTCCCTGGACCCGGTGGGCATCCTCTTCTTCGGCCTCGCCATCCTGTCGTTGCTGTGGCCTTTCCTCTTCACGACGGGCTCGCCGAGCGACGACCCGAACCGCTGGTGGCTGCTCGTGCCATCCGTCCTGTTCATAGGAGCCTTCATCGCCTGGGAGCGCGCGTACGAGACGCGCGGGTACCAGCCGCTCGTCCCACTCGACCTCTTCAGCGTCTCGTCTTACCGCAACGGCACGGCGCTCGCGAGCGCTTACTTCGCGGCGCTTCCGGCGCTCTTCCTGCTCACGACGCTCTTTCTGCAGACCGGGGCAGGCATCGAGCCGGTGTTCGCCGGTATGGTCACGATCGGCTTCGCCCTGACCAGCGCGCTCACCTCCTGGCTCGGCGGACTGTGGGTCAACAGGATCGGCCGCCCACTCGTCGTGTGGGGCCTGGGGGTCATGCTCGCGGCTACGGCGGCCCTCGTCGCGGCCGCGCTGTTCGTTCCGGCGGAGCGGGTGGCGTGGGTGATGGCGGGCATCATGATCGCGGCCGGTGCGGGCGGCGGGCTCGTCGTCTCACCGAATCAGACACTGGCCCTCGCCGACATCCCACCCGACCGCGGCGGGCTCGCCGGTTCGGTCGGCCAGCTCGGTCAGCGGATCGGCACCGCGATCGGGAGCGCCATCGCCCTCGCCTTCTTCTACGCGACCATCTACAACGAGGGCGGCAGTGCACCCACCTCCGTGGTCTACCACGATGCCTACGCGATCGGGATGGTCACAGTCGGCGTGGCGCTGGCGCTCGCTTTCGTCGTCTCTCTTGCGGATCTCACGTCACGCGCGAAGCGAGCCGTCTGACCCAGGTCTGTCGGAGGTCGGGGGTAGGGTCGCCGCAGACGGGAAGGGTTCTGTGCGCTACATCGAGAACGAGGGCCGGCTGGTCACGAGTGCGAGCGACCTCAAGGCCGCTTCCGAGTGTGAGTTCGCCTGGGTGCGCGCGATCGACGCCCGGCTCGGGCGCATCGCTCATGTCGTCGAGCCCGAGGACGCCACGCTCGAGCGCGCTGCGCGCCTGGGCGACACCCACGAGCGGCGCGTCCTCGAGCGTTACCTGACGGAGGATCCGGATGGTGTGGCCATCATCGCGCAGGTGTCGTCGGTCGATGCCCCTGCCCTGGGCGAGGCCGTCCGGCGCACGAACGCGGCGCTCGCGGACCCCTCCGTGCGGATCATCTATCAGGCTGTGTTCGCGACCGCCGACTTCGTCGGTTTCGCAGATTTCCTCGTGCGTGACGATCTCGGGCGATGGCTTGTTCAAGACACCAAACTCGCACGCCGCGCGCGCGTCACTGCTCTCATGCAGCTTGCAGCATACGTCCACCATCTCGATGAACTCGGTGTACCGCGGTCGGACCGCGTTGAGCTGCTGCTCGGCGATGGAACGACGAGTTCGCACCTCGTAGACGACATCCTGCCCGTCTATCACCTGCGTCACGCCCGCCTGCTCGAACTGATCGAGAGCCGCCACCTCGAGCGGGGTGCGGCGGAGATTCCCGGAGCGTGGGGCGACGATGCGTACTTCGCGTGTGGCCGATGCGCGACCTGCCAGATCGAGGTCGAGGCGTCCCGCGACCTGCTGCTTGTGGCCGGTATGCGCCCCCTGCAGCGAGCGAAACTCCGTGAAGCCGGCATTCGCACGCTGGACGAACTCTCGGTTGCGCAGGTGCCGCCTGACAATATGAACGCCGATGTCTTCGGCCTGCTCCGCACGCAGGCGCAGTTGCAGCGCGCCTCCGAAATCGCGGTGGCAGATGCTGAGGACGATGCTCCGGGCTCGTCCGGGCTGGTGTCCCCGCCCGCGCCGGTGTATCGCGTGGTGCAGCCGGCCGCACTGGCCGCGCTTCCCCCGGCCGACCCGGGGGATCTGTTCTTCGACTTCGAAGGCGATCCCCTGTACACAGAGGGGGCGGGCGGGGACTGGGGGATCGACTACCTCTTCGGATGGGTCGATGACCGCGAGACCTTCTCGCTGCTGTGGGCGCATTCGTTCACCGAGGAACGCGCCGCGCTCCGGGGCTTTCTCGATTTCGTGGATGCCCACCGGGCGGCGCATCCGGGCATGCACATCTACCACTACGCACCGTATGAGCCGACACATCTGCTGGCCATGGCCGCTCGGCACGGCACGGGTGAAGCGCAGGTCGACAGGTTGCTTCGCGACGGTGTCTTCGTGGATCTGTACCCGATCGTCCGGCGCGCGCTGCGCGTGGGTTCGCGGTCGTATTCGATCAAGAAGCTCGAGCCGCTCTACATGCACGACCAGACGCGCCAGAGCGACGTCCAGCGAGGCGACGAGTCGATCGTCCGCTATGTCCAAGCGCGAGTCCTGCTGGACGCGGGGGACGAGCACGATGAAGCAGCCGGCCGGGCGATCCTCGCCGACATCGCGGACTACAACCGCTACGACTGCGTCTCGACACGGCGTCTGCGCAACTGGCTCCGCGATCGCGCGGCCGAGCACGGGATCGTCAGCGCGGCCGACCCCGAGCCCGAGGCCCGGGGGTACGAGCCGTCCCCCCGGGCGCTCTCGCTCGCCGCCCTGGCCGAGGGCGCAGACGCGGGGGACGCGTGGGCCCTGCGCCTCGCCGCCGCCGCCATCGACTACTACCCGCGTGAGGCGAAGAGCTTCTGGGCGACGCATTTCCTGCGCCTGCGAGAGCCGGTCTCTGTGTGGGAACAGACGCGCGACGTCGCCGTGTTGGACGCGGCGCGGTGCGAGGTCGTCGAGGACTGGCACCGAGCCGAGGGGCACCGGGTAGACCGCCGGGTTCTGCGGCTGCGCGGGGAACTCGCGCCGGGCACGCGTCTCTCGGTCGGCAGCGAGCCGTTCCTGCTCTACGACCTGCCCGCGCCTTTTGTCTTCGAGGCCTCGCCGCGTTGGCTCCACGCCGACCACCGCGGTCGGATTCTCGAAGAACACGAAGACGGCGCGCTCGTCGAAGAACGCGCCCGCGGAGACTTCACGTGGGAACCCCTGCCGATCGCGATGACCCCGCCGGCCCCGCCCCGCGCCCTGTCGCAGCAGGCCGCGATAGACGAGTGGGCCGATGCCTTGATCCGCGCCAGCCCGGCCTTCCCCCGGGACGCGGCGACCGACCTCCTGCGTCGCCGACCGCCGCGTCTGCATGCCGGGCGGCCCGCCCCCGCGGATCCGTCCGACCCCGTGCCCGCGATCATCGCGACGCTGCACGATCTCGATAACAGTTATCTCGCCGTTCAGGGCCCGCCCGGAACGGGTAAGACCTATGTCGGCTCACACGTCATCGAACGTCTCGTGCGCGAACACGGGTGGAAGATCGGCGTGGTCGCCCAGTCGCACGCGGTCGTCGAGCACATGCTCGATCGCGTGATCGATGCGGGTGTGCCCGCGGCACGCGTCGGGAAGGCGCCGAAGGACGACGACCCGGCGATCCGATTCACGCCGCTCGCGAAGAACGGCATCGCGTCGTTCGTGGCGGAACATACGGGCGCTGGATTCGTGGTCGGGGGTACGGCGTGGGACTTCAGTCACGACGGCCGCTTTCCGCGGCGTTCGCTCGATCTGCTCGTGATCGACGAAGCCGGACAGTTCTCGCTCGCCTCCACGATCGCGGTGTCTGTTGCGGCTCGTCGGCTCCTGCTCCTGGGCGATCCGCAGCAGCTTCCGCAGGTCAGCCAGGGAACCCATCCGGAACCGGTCGACACCTCGGCACTCGGCTGGATCATGGATGGCGCTTCTGTGCTGCCGGATGAGCTCGGCTACTTCCTGCCACAGAGCCGCCGTATGCATCCCCATGTAGCGCAGCCGGTCTCTCGCCTCTCGTACGAGGGCCGGCTGGCGTCGCATCCGTCTGCCGCCCTTCGGACGATCGATGGGGTCGATCCCGGTCTGCATCTGCTGGCCGTCGAACACCAAGGCAACGCCACGGCCTCTCCGGAAGAAGCGAAAGTGGTCGTGCACCTGGTCCGCTCCTTGATCGGCACCGCGTGGACCGACGTGGTGCGCGAGACCGA
>DMUE01000162.1:0-4808 GCA_003476465.1 Microbacterium sp.
ACACGCATCCGTCCTACCTGCCCGAGTTCCCCGGTGCGCGCGCCGTCCGGGACGCACTGGCTGCGGGCGCGGCACAGACGGGCGCGAGCGTCATAGTCGTTGACGACGGCGTCGACACCGGGTCGATCCTCGCGCAGGAACGCGTACCCGTGCGGGCCTCGGACGACGAGGCATCGCTCCACGCGCGCATCAAGCCCGTCGAACGACGTCTGTTGATCGACGTCGTCCGCCGGATCGGCTCGGGCCAGCTCGATCTGGCCGCAGCATCCTCACCCTGAACGTCGTCACCACGCCCTCGATCGCCCCGCAAAGGAGCACCACCATGGCCGGACCGAGCCAGGACAAGTCCCTCTATCGCGACCGCGACGTCATTCCCGTTCGTCGCGCTCTCGTTTCCGTCAGCGACAAGACCGACCTGCTCGTGCTCGCCGCGGCGCTCGCCGAGGCGGGTGNNNCTGTATCCGTTCGTCGAGACGGTGGCCTCGGACGCCGAGGGCGATGATGTCATCGAGCAGATCGACATCGGCGGGCCCGCGATGGTGCGCGCCTCGGCGAAGAACCACGCGAACGTCGCGATCGTCGTGTCGCCCTCGTCGTACCCCGCGGTGATCGACGCGGTGGCGTCGGGCGGCACGACCCTCGGCCAGCGCCGTGAGCTCGCCGCGCGGGCTTTCGCACACACCGCGGCCTACGACTCGGCGGTCGCCACCTGGTTCGCCGAAGGAACCCTCGCCGAGGGGGAGGACCTGCCCGGGCACCTGACGATCCGTGCGGAGCGCCTCGAGACCCTCCGCTACGGCGAGAACTCCCATCAGCGCGCCGCGATCTACACGCGCACCGGTGGCCACGGCATCGCGCAGGCGACGCAGCTGCAGGGCAAGGGCATGAGCTACAACAACTACGTCGACGCGGATGCGGCGCTGCGTGCGGCGTTCGACATGGTCAAGCCCGCCGTCGCGATCATCAAGCACGCCAATCCGTGCGGTATCGCGGTCGCAGCGCCCAACGCCCTCGACCCGATCGCCAGCGCACATCTGCGCGCGAACGAGTGCGACCCCCTCTCGGCGTTCGGCGGCGTGATCGCCGCGAACCGCCCCGTGACGCTCAAGATGGCCGAGAACCTGCGGGACATCTTCACCGAGGTCATCGTCGCGCCCGGTTTCGAGCCGCAGGCGCTCGAGGTCTTGGGGGAGAAGAAGAACCTGCGCCTGCTGCAGTTGCCCGCCGACTGGAAGCAGGAGCGGATGGATGTCCGTCTTGTCTCGGGTGGGCTGCTGCTGCAGGATGCGGACCGGTTCCCCGAAGACATCGAGTCCGTTGCGAAGGACTGGGAGCTCGTCTCGGGCACGCAGCCGACGAGCGACGAGATGACGAACCTCATCTTCGCGTGGAAGGCCTGCCGCGCGGTCAAGTCCAACGCGATCGTGCTGGCGAAGAACTCCGCGACGGTCGGGATCGGGATGGGTCAGGTCAACCGGGTCGATTCGTGCCGCCTCGCCGTGGATCGGGCAGGGGATCGCGCACGTGGTTCTGTCGCGGCATCCGATGCCTTCTTCCCCTTCGCGGACGGGCCCGGGGTGCTGCTCGACGCCGGCGTCTCGGCCATCGTGCAGCCCGGTGGCTCGGTGCGCGACGAAGAGGTCATCCAGGCTGCCCGCGAGGCCGGCGTGACGATGTTCTTCACCGGCGAACGCCACTTCTTCCACTGACCCGCATACTGCGCCGACGAGCTGGTGCCGAGTGCGCGGGTCGTGTTGCGCGCGTACCTCGTGCACCGACGTGCACGTCGTGTCCTCGCCGTCCGACCGCGGTGCCGCAGCCGTGTCCGATTTCCGCGAGGCGGGGGCGCGCGGGCGTGTCAGGCTGGGGGTGTGAAGCCGTCCGCGAGCACTCGTCCCGACACCGCGGTCTCGGGGCATCCGTCGCTGACGTTCGACGAGCGCTACCGGGCGATCTCGTCGCGCGACACCCGCTTCGACGGCCAGTTCGTCACGGCGGTGCGCAGCACGGGAATCTACTGTCGGCCCAGCTGCCCCGCACGCACCCCGAAACCGGAGAACGTGGAATTCTTCGCCACCTCCGCCGCCGCACACGAGGCCGGTTACCGCGCGTGCAAGCGGTGCCTTCCGGAGGCGGCGCCGGGCTCTCCCGAGTGGGACCTGCGGGGTGACGCGGCGGGCCGTGCCGTGCGGTTGATCGCCGACGGTCTCATAGAACGAGAGGGCGTGCGCGGGCTCGCTGCGCGCCTGGGCTACTCACCACGGCATGTCACTCGGATTCTCACGGCCGAAGTCGGGGCGGGTCCTCTCGCTCTCGCCCGGGCACAGCGCGCCCACACCGCGCGACTTCTGCTGCTGGCAACGGACCTCCCGGCAGCGGATGTCGCGTTCTCGGCCGGCTTCGCCAGCCTGCGCCAGTTCAACGACACCCTTCGCGAGGTCTTCGGGATGACCCCGACGGAGCTCCGCGCCCGGCGCGCTCGGGGCGACATCGACGCTTCGGTCGCGGGCATCATCCGGCTCAACCTTCCGTACCGGCGGCCGTTCGATGCGGCCGGGCTCTTCGCGTGGATGTCTGCGCGAGCGATCCCGGGGGTGGAGGTCGCCCGTCCCGACTCGTTTGCGCGGACGTTGCGGCTGATGGGCGGACCGGCCTGGTTCCGGGTGCGCGATGCGCCGGAGGAGGGCAGGCTCGTCCTCGAGGCGCGGCTCGCCCGGCCGGCTGACCTCGCATCGCTCGTGGCACGGGTGCGGCGGTTGTTCGATCTCGATGCCGATCCCGTCGCCATCGACGAGGCCCTCACGACCGACCCGGCCTTCGCCGGGCGCGTGCGCGCCGTTCCGGGGCTGCGCGTGCCCGGCGCGGCGGACCCGCACGAGATGCTCATGCGCGCCATGGTCGGGCAGCAGATCACGGTGGTCGCCGCCCGGACTGCGCTGACGCGGCTCACCCTCGAACTGGGTGAGGCCGTCGAGCCCCGGGAGGGGACCGATCGTCTCTTCCCGACCATGGCGGCCATCGCCGAACACGGCGCCGAGGTGCTGCGTGGTCCGCGGGCGCGGATCGCCGCGATCACCGCCGCCGCCGGTGCACTGGCCTCGGGAGACCTCGAACTCGGCGCGGGGGACGAGGCGGCCGTGCAGCGCGCTTCGCTCTTGGCGCTCCCCGGGATCGGGCCGTGGACCGCGGACTATGTGCGGATGCGCGTCATCGGCGACCCGGACGTGTTTCTCCCCGGAGACGTCGCGGTGCGCCGGGGCGCCGTGCGGCTCGGGTTGCCGGGCGATCCGCGGGGTCTCTGCGCCCATGCCGCCCGCCACGCGCCCTGGCGCTCCTATCTCACCGGTCACCTGTGGCGTGCGACCGCTGACCTTCCCCCGGCGGACGCCGCGTCGCGCCGAGCGGCCGGTTTCGCGGCGGATGCGGACACCGCAGAGGATCGACCCGCTCCCGAACCCGGGTCCGGATCCCTCCCGAGTGCTTCCGCCTCACGGCTCCTCTCCGATGTACACAGCACGAAAGGCACGCCCGTATGAATGCCCTGATCGAAACCCTCGACACACCCGACGGCCCCCTCGTCGTCGTCGCTGACGAGGGGCAAAACGTGCTCGCGGCGGGCTGGACATCGGATGTCTCGGCCGTCATCGCGCGCATCCATCCCGCCCTGCGGCCGGACTCGGTGCGGGAGGCGTCCCTCGATGCCTCCGCCGCCGCGCGGGCCTACTATGCGGGCGACATCGGCGCGATCGACATCGTCCCCGTCCGGCAGCACGGCACGGTGCTGCAGCTGAAGGGGTGGGAAACGCTCCGCCGCATCTCGCCCGGCACACCCCTGACCTACACCGAGTTCGCCGCGGCGTTCGGATCACCCGCCGCCGTGCGTGCTGCTGCCTCCGTCTGCTCCCGCAATGCCCCGGCGCTGTTCGTGCCCTGCCACCGCGTTCTGCGCGGCGATGGCACACTCGGTGGTTTCGCCTGGGGTGTGCCCGTCAAGGCCAGCCTGCTCGCGCGGGAACGGGGTTAGCCCGCGGGCGGGGCGGACGAAAATCCCCGGGCACGCTTGCCTCGCCTAAGGCGGCGGCTTACTCTGGGAGGCTGTCTGCGCCGCACCCCGGACCGGGGCGTGTCCCGCATCTTCCGCCGCACCCTCGCGCCGATCAGGCGTCTTCTGCACGCCCAAGGACCATGACTCCGACCGCTCCGCCCGCCTCGTCATCCGAGCCGCAGTCACCGACGAAACAACCCGAGACCGCACGGCTGTCGACGCCGCGCGCGCTCGCGCGCCTCATTCCCTTCGCCCGGCCCGTCGCCGGCCGCCTGCTGCTGGGTGGCCTCAGCGCGCTCGTCGCGAGCCTGCTCGCGCTGACGATCCCGCTCGTGCTCGAGGCGATCGTCGCGGGTCCGATCGCGTCCGGCGGCGCGGGGCAGATCGCCTGGGGCGCGGCGATCGTGCTGGTGCTCGGGCTCTTGGAGGCCGTGATGGTGTGGGCCCGGCGCTGGTTCCTGCTCGTCCCCGCCACGAAAATAGAGTACGACCTGCGGACCCAGTTCTACGAGCGCCTGCAGCGGCTCCCCGTCGCCTTCCACGATCGGTGGCAGTCCGGCCAGCTCCTCAGCCGGATGATGCAGGACATCGGTCTCATCCGCCGTTGGCTCGCCTTCGGACTGGTGCTCCTGGTGGTCAACATCCTGACGATCCTCATCGGCTCGGTCATCCTGTTCCGCTGGCACTGGGCGCTCGGCACGATCTTCGTGGTCTGCTCGATCCCGCTCTGGATCGCGGGGTTCCGCTTCGAGAAGCGCTACGG
>DMUE01000162.1:4818-7839 GCA_003476465.1 Microbacterium sp.
ACCATCTGGTTCTGGCTCGTGCTGCTGCCCGAGATCGCCTTCGCGCTGTGCCTGGCCGCCGGGATCGTGCTGGCCCAGATGGGGCAGCTGAGCGTCGCCGAGCTCTTCGCGTTCTTCGCCATGGCGACGGTGCTGCGGTGGCCGATGGAGTCGATCGGATTCCTCTTCTCGTTCCTGCTCGACGCGCGCACGGCCACGGACCGCATCTTCGAGGTCTTCGACGAGGAGAACACCATCGTCGATCCGGAGCGCCCTCGCCCCGCGGCGGAGGTGCGCGGCGAGCTCGCCTTCCGAGGGGCGCGCTTCCGGTATCAGGACGCACCCGAGGGCGACCGCGACCTGTTGGATGGCATCGATCTGGTGCTGCGTCCCGGTGAGACGCTGGCGCTGGTCGGCTTGACGGGTTCGGGCAAGACAACCCTCACGACCCTGCCGACGCGCCTCTACGACGTCACGGGGGGAAGCATCGAACTCGACGGGGTGGACGTGCGGGAACTGACCCTGCACGAGCTGCGCGGGCACATCGGGATGGCGTTCGAGGACGCCACGCTCTTCTCGGCGAGCGTTCGCGAGAACGTGCTGCTGGGGCGCGAGGATCTCGAACCGGGCAGCCCGGAGGCGGAGCGGGTACTGCGCGAGGCCCTGGATGTGGCGCAGGCGAACTTCGTCGATCAGCTTCCGCACGGCGCCGACACGGTCATCGGCGAGGAGGGGCTGAGTCTTTCGGGTGGGCAGCGGCAACGTCTGGCCCTCGCCCGTGCCGTCGCCGCACAGCCCGCCGTCCTGGTGCTCGACGATCCCCTGTCTGCTCTGGATGTCGATACCGAGGCACTGGTCGAGGCCGCGCTGCGACGTGTGCTCGAGACGACCACGGCGCTCATCGTCGCGCATCGGCCCTCGACGGTCGCGCTCGCCGACAGGGTGGCGCTGCTCGAAGACGGCCGTATCACGGCTGTCGGTACGCACTCGGAGCTGATGCGCACGAGTGCCCACTACCGCCACGTGATCTCGAGCCTGGAAACCGCGCCGGACACGCCCCCGGGCGCGGAGCGGGATGCCTCGCCCTCCCCGCAGGGGGGTGCGGCGGGTCTGGCGACGGATGCCCCGGACGCACCGGACCCGCACTCGTCGGCCTCGATCATCGAGCGCGAAGGCCCGGGTGCTGCCGGGCTGGGGGGAGTGCCGCTATGAGCACCGTCACCGGAACCGAGGGCGAAGACCGCTCGGACTACACGCAGGCCGAGAGCCGGCAGATTCGTCGGCGCTCGCTGCGCCTGCTCGGGTCGCTGCTGACGCCCCTCCGCGCTACCCTGATCCTCGCCGCCTCGGTGCTGGTCGTCTCGACGGCGCTGCGGGTGCTCGGCCCCGCCCTCATCGCGTACGGCATCGATACGGCCCTGCCGGCCGTCATCGATCGGATGGACTGGATGCCGACGGTCGGTGTGATCGGCGTGTTCATCCTCTCCGCGGTCGGTGGTGCCGCCCTGATCGGGTGGTACGTCGTCGTCGCGGCGCGTCTCACCCAGGCGGTCATGCTGGACCTGCGCAAACGCATCTTCCGACACACGCAGCTGCTCAGCCTCGAGTTCCACGAGTCGTACACGTCGGGTCGCATCATTTCGCGTCAGACGAGCGATCTCGACTCGATCCGCGAGCTGCTCGACGGCGGCCTGAACGAACTCGTCTCGGGCCTGCTGTACGGCGGGTTCACCCTCATCGCCCTGATTCTGCTCGACGTGCACTCCGGCATCATCCTCGTCGTGATGGGTGTGCCGCTCTGGCTGCTGATGCGCTGGTTCTACCGCCGTTCGCAGCTGGTCTACCGCGAGTCGCGCGTCGTCAGCGCCCAGGTGATCGTGAAGTTCGTCGAGACGATGACGGGAATCCGCGCCGTCAAGGCGTTCCGTCGCGAGGAGCGCGACGACGAGGACTTCGGCGACCTCGCGAACCAGTACCGCGATGTCAACGTCCGGTCGATCCGTCTGTTCGGGACGTTCGAGCCGGGGCTGATGGCCGTCGCCGCGACGACGGTAGCGCTCGTGCTGCTGTGGGGTGGGCTCCGTGTCGCCGGGGGTGGCCTCGAGGTCGGGGTCCTGCTGGCCGCCGTGCTCTATGTCCGCAACTTCTTCTCGCCACTGCAGGAGGTGGCGTTCTTCCTGAACTCCTACCAGTCGGCGACCGCGGCGCTGGAGAAGGTGTCGGGCGTGCTCGAAGAGCAGCCGACGGTCCCGGATCCCGCGAAGCCGGTCGATCTCTGGCAGGCCCGCGGCCACGTCTGCTTCGACGGTGTCGAGTTCGGCTACGGCCAAGACCGGACGATCCTGCCCCGTTTCACGCTGGACATCCCCGCGGGTCAGACGGTCGCGCTGGTCGGTGCGACGGGCGCCGGCAAATCCACGCTGGCCAAGCTCGTGTCGCGCTTCTACGACCCCACCCGGGGACGCGTGACGCTGGATGACGTGGACCTGCGCGACCTGCATCCGAAGGATCTGCGCCGCGCGATCGTGATGGTGACGCAGGAGGCCTACCTGTTCAGCGGTTCGGTCGCCGACAACATCGCCTTCGGCAAGCCCGAGGCGACGTTCGAGGAGGTCCAGGCGGCCGCGCGCGCCGTGGGAGCGGATGACTTCATCCGAGCGCTCCCGGACGGCTACGAAACCGACGTGAACAAGCGCGGTGGTCGCGTGTCGGCCGGGCAGCGCCAGCTGATCTCGTTCGCGCGCGCCTTTCTGGCGGACCCGGCTGTTCTGATCCTCGATGAGGCGACGGCCTCGCTCGACATGCCGAGCGAGCGGCTCATCCAGGATGCGCTGCAGCACCTGCTTGCCGACCGTACGGCGATCATCATCGCGCACCGCCTGTCGACGGTGGCGATCGCCGACCGGGTGCTCGTGATGGAGGATGGCCGCATCGTCGAGGACGACACGCCGCAGGCCCTCATCGCGGGCACGGGGCAGTTCGCCAGGCTGCATGCGGCCTGGCGCGAGACGCTTGTCTAGCGGGTCGCTATGATCCTGGCGG
>DMUE01000138.1 GCA_003476465.1 Microbacterium sp.
CCGTTTCGATGACGTCGACGGTTACCGGCTCACCGCGTTCGCCACCAACACCCGCCGAGGCCAGCTGCAGCGGCTCGAGCCCCGCCACCGCCGCCGGGCCCGCTGCGAGGACCGGATCCGAAACGCGAAAGACACTGGGCTCCGCAACCTCCCGTTGCACGGGTTCGATCAGAACCAGATCTGGACAGCAATCGTTGCCCTCGCGTCCGAGATCACCGCCTGGGCTGGGCTCCTCGCCCACCCCGAACACGAAGCACGGCGCTGGGAACCCAAACGGCTCCGGCACCGGATCCTCACGATCCCCGCGACCATCGCCCGACACGGCCGCCGCACGATCCTGCACCTTTCCGACCGGTCACGCTGGGTGGTGATCGTTCTCGCCCCGATCAAGTCGCTCCGCGCCCTCCCGGCACCCAGCCGCTGAGACACAGCCCCGCTGACCGCCACGACCCGAGGACCGGAGAACCGCCCCGCAGCGCCACGCGGAGCTCAGTCCGTTTGCGCGGTCATAAATTTGCTACCCCTGCCGCTCAGCCCGCCCGATGAGTCGTGTCCCTCGAACTGCGGGATCAGCCTATCGGCGAGTCAGGACAAGGGAGGAGAGCGTGGATCGAAACTTGACTGCAGGGAGCCTGGTCGCACCCCACGATTGGCCTTGAAACCCTGGGACCGCTGGCGCGCCTCAGTCGACGTGACCCGTTCCGCTCCTAGGCTCCGGATGACTGCGTCACGCGAAGCGCCCGAAGGGTCCGGAGCCTAGGAGCGGAACGGCAAGACGAAACCCCGGCGATATGGCTGAGCCAGTGATCGTTCCGGGGTCTTCGTAGAAGAGCTTACGTCATGGAGGCTGAGTGTCAACTACACCCGGCCATTCGTCCGTCAATTACAGTGCGCTCCTTCCGCTCGTCACAGCGGAGCGCCTCGGTTCGTATCTGCGCGCGAGCGGTGGTGATGTCTCCGACGCGTTCGCTCTCTACGAGTGGAACATGCGCGCCGCCGCGAGCGTCATGGAGCTCACGTCGATGGTCGAGGTGCTGGCGCGCAACGCGCTCGATCGGGAACTTCGACACTGGGCACATCAGCGGCGCGGCGGTGCATCGTGGCTCGACGTCGCGCCCCTTGATCAGCAAGGATCAGCGGACCTCCAGACGGCGCGTGACCGAGCGACTCGACGAGGTCGACGACCGGAAGTCCATGGTCGTGTTATCGCAGAGCTTCCGCTCGGATTCTGGCGCTATCTCGTGGAGTCTCGATATCTGACGGCACTCTGGGTTCCCGCCACTCATCGCGCGTTCCCCGCCGGTGACCCCGACCTCCGCAGCCGGCAGAAGGACGTTGCGTTCCGGATGCAGCAGCTCAACTTCGTTCGCAACCGCGCGGCCCATCACGAACCGATCCACGCAAGAGACCTGAGCAGGGATCTGCAGTTCGCTATGGATCTCGCTGCGTGGATCTCGCCAGCGGCAAAGAGCTGGGTCGACGCGACCTCATCGTTGCCGTCGATCATCTCGAGCAAGCCGTAGCGCGCAAGCGATCCGGGCCGGTCCCGGGCCGGGAAGTCGGTTGAAACCATCGAGAAACAGCCACGACTAACGAGCACGACTTCCGCGGAATCACGCGGCAAACGAGCACCAACTGACACCCATAAACCCGTGTCACACAACTGAAAATCGTGAGGTCGCGCCATCGACGCCCGTCGGAGCCACTGGGACCCTCGTGTGGCTTCTACTCACGGGGGTTTCGTCTTTGCACTGATAAGGAGAAACTTCCGCGTGGGCATGGACGGAGCCCTGCGAGTGAAACCGACTCGCATACATGTTGATCCCCCTGCCCTTCGGAGAGGTGGGCCATCTGGGGCCGGTCAGGACAGCGATACGAGTCCTGCCGCTGCAACGTCGCGCAGAATGACCGGGGATCATGGGCGCCGGACCTGCCGCGGGTCCGCGCTGACGTCTTCTTGGAGCGTTCAGCTACGACGAGTTCGCTCGTAGTAGGCGCTGCTGAACGCGATGACCTCAGGGTGCTTGCCGAACATCTCAGCTATCCAGCCATACTTCTCGAAGTAGACAATCTTCTTTTCGTCAGTGTCGAATCGCTCCTCCGAGCGCGTTCCGGGTGACCGCACGTTCTCTTCTCCGTCAAAGAAGCGGCCGCTCGGACCTTGCCGGTACTTCACGGGTACCCCGTCGTGGTGAGTACCTGGACCCTTGAGCGCCACCGGATTTTGCGGTCCGGCGCCACACGATATTCTCGTTCAGCGCCACCCAGTATTGCGCTTGAGCGCCACCATCGAGGGCGGCGGTCAAGACCGCCGGGTGGACACAGACGCGACCAGAGCCTCGAACGTCTGCAGGACCCATTGACGACCACTGCATATCCCCTTCCTCGAGGGCAAGGGCAGGCGGAGCCTGCCCGCGGCAGCCATCGCGGGGACTGCGCGGTGAGCGGGACTGTCCGGCTCAGGTGCAGCAAGACGCGCCTGGAACCTGGCCGCCAGTCGTCCCGCGCTTCTCTGCGAATGCAGCAGGCGGTGGCACTCAAGCTGACGAACGACGCAGACGGCGGGGTGGCGCTCAAGGGCGGTACTGGTGGCGCTCTCAGAAGAGCGAATACTCAGTCGGTGGAAGTAGTACCCGTGAGCGACACCGCCCGTTTCGTCATCCTTACGTGCGCCGTCATACTTCCACCGGCAAGCACCCCAAGGATCTCGTCGTGACCACGGTCGGCGTCGAGGAGCGTGTCTGGCGGCACACCAGGTTCGGCGACAAGGGCGACAAGTACGTCACCGTCATCATCGATCTGACCCCGGCCCGCACCAAGACCGAGCACGTCGAGGTCGAAGCGACCTGGGGCATCTATCAGCGCATGATCGCCGCCTACCGCGAGCCCGACAAGAAGCTCGGCAAGCAGATGATGCAGGCGGTGATCGACACGATCACGACCGGCGTTCCCACCGCGCTCGTCGAGATCCGGTCCCCGACGGGTGGCCAGCTGATTTAGTCGCCTACCAGAACCCCGCTGGGGAATCAACCTGGTTCCCGCATGGGCGGTCGCTTCACTAGCTTCGTCGTCTGAACTCGCCCCGCTCACACCGGGTCTGGGGCGCGAACTCGAGAGCTAAGGGAGACGAGGGTGATGACCTCTCACAGGGAAGCCACCGAGAACGACCGGAGCAACCGGCGGAAGATGTTGACGATGTACGCCCGGTTCGGGGCGATGCTGCTGACGGCGATGGTCGTCATGTACTGGGTGATGTTCGCGGGTTCCTGGGAATGGAGCCACATCCGATTCAGCGAGAGCCGAGTGTTCATGGCTGTCACGATGGGCGGGACCATGGGCTTAGTGATGCTCGCGTGGATGCTGAACATGTACAAGAACACCATCGTGAACATCATCGTCATCGTGGTGAGCCTGCTGCTGATCGGTGGCGGCATCGCCTTGGATCGCAGCCAGATCCTCGTCGATGACACCGCTTTCATGAACGGGATGATCCCGCACCACTCCCTCGCGATCACCCGTTCGGAACGCGCTCAGATCGCTGATGTGCGGGTGTGCGAGCTGGCTGTCGGGATCAGCGAAGCCCAGCGGCGCGAAATCTTCGAGATGGAATGGCTGGTCCAAGATATCCGGGAGAACGGCATCGCGACGACCGCCGCGGAAGCGGCCGACCGGCCGGTACCTGAATACGACGTCAGCGCAGAGCGGCAATGCCCGACAGAGTAGGCACCCCAAGAAATCTTCTCAAAGAGGGTTCAAGGTCGAATTGCCAACTCCGCCGCCGCTGACCACACCCTACTGCGCGCTGTGGTCACGGATGCGGGCGGCGATGGCTGGTTCGCTGCGCACGTTGACGAGCATCGCCTTGACGCCGCGAGCGTGCAGGCACTCGTCGAGGCACGCGGCCATCCCGCGCCGGAGCCGCTCGTCGCCGGGGCAGTGGGGCCCCCGCCGCCCGATGGCAGATCCGTCTCACCGCAACGGCGCAGGGAGGGAGACGGATGCGTCGAGCCCGCCGCCTGCCCGGGGCTTCAACCGGGCGCTTCCTCCGCTCGCACGAGCCAGACGCGCGACGATCGCCAGTCCCAGTCCGCTGCCTCCGGTGTCAGACGACCCGCGCCAGAAACGTTCGAACGCGTGCACGCACTCTTCTTCAGTGAGTCCTGGCCCCTCATCGAGCACGTGCATCACGACCGGGTCGGCCGCATCCACCCGCACGGTGATCATCGTACCGTCGGGACTCACACTCA
>DMUE01000036.1 GCA_003476465.1 Microbacterium sp.
TGTGTGGAGTGCGCGCAGGCCTGCACTGCGTGCGCGGACGCTTGCTTGAGCGAAGAGATGGTCGCGGAGCTGACGAAGTGCATTCGCACCAATCTGGACTGCGCCGACCTGTGCGCGGTCACGGCGCGTGTGCTGTCACGGCACACCGGGTACGACGCGAACATCACCCGAGCGGCCGTGGAAGCGTGCCGATCGGCTTGTAAAGCATGCGCAGACGAGTGCGAGCGTCACGCAGACATGCACGAGCACTGTCGTGTGTGCGCGGAGTCGTGCCGACGCTGCGAGCAGGCCTGTGAGGAACTGCTGCGCAGCCTGTAGAGAGTCAGATCGAGCAAAGAAGGGACGCCTCTGATGTCGAAAACCGATAACGATCAGCCCACCTCAGATCACCAACACTCGGAAGACGACAAGCCCCGCACGTCGGCTGCGATGTACCTGCGATTCGCGGCGATGATCCTCACTGCCATGGTCGTCATGTACTGGGTCATGTTCGTGGGTTCATGGGAGTGGAGCCACATCCGCTTCAGTCAGAGCCGGGTGTTCATGGCCGTCACCATGGGCGGCACCATGGTGCTCGTGATGATCGCTTGGATGCTGAACATGTACAAGAACACCAAGGCGAACATCGCCATCGTCGGCGTCGGAATCCTGCTGATCGCCGGAGGCGTGTTTCTGGATCGCAGTCAGATCACCGTCGGCGACACCGCGTTCATGAACGCAATGATCCCGCATCACTCCCTCGCCATCACCCGATCCGAGCGCGCACAGATACAAGACGTGCGCGTCTGCGAGCTGGCCATCGAGATCATCGAGGCGCAGAAACGGGAGATCCTCCTGATGGACTGGCTTATCGACGACATTCAAACCAACGGGCCGGCAACCACTCCGGAAGAGGCGGCCTCGCGAGCCGCGCCAACCTTCTCGGGAGAAGCAGACCGAAGCTGCGCGAACGAGACCACCACCGAGTAGTTCTGGACTGTCCGCCGCGGACGCGCGGTGCATTCCCGCTGGCAGGCGAGCGTGAGACTTTCCTCGCCCCCTGCGCGCTGAGCGCGATATCGTGCCCTCCATACCCTAGGGGGGTATAGTATGTAGTAATGAACGGGTATGCGGGGAACAAAGATGATCTGCTCAAGCGGCTGAGCCGGGCCGAAGGGCAGGTGCGTGGCATCGCGCGGATGGTCGACAACGACAAGTACTGCATCGACATCCTCACCCAGGTGGCGGCGGCGACGAGCGCGCTGGAGACGGTCGCGTTGTCGCTGCTGGCGGATCATCTGTCCCACTGCGTCGCTGAGGCTGCAGCTGAAGGCGGCCCGGTAGCCGAAGAGAAGATCCGAGAAGCGAACGAGGCGATCGCTCGCCTTGTCCGCTCCTGACCCCTACCCCTGAACCGAAAGGACACACATCATGACCACGAACGAGCGCACCGACCTGGGCCTGACCGACTCCGCCGCCGGATGCAGCTGCTGCGCCACGGCATCCGTCCCCGACACGCAGCCCGCCGCATCCACGATCACCGAAGAGGTGCTGGTTGAGGGGATGACCTGCTCGCACTGCGTGATGAGCGTCACCGAGGAGATCTCCGCGATCGACGGTGTCGACAGCGTATCGGTCGACCTGAAGGCCGGCGGAACCTCACGGGTCACCATCCACAGCGCCGAGCCGATCGACGCCGCACGCGTGCGGGCGGCGGTGGAGGAGGCGGGGTACGCCCTCGCCGGCACACCCGCATGAGCACCGTCGATGTGGACCTCGATATCTCGGGGATGACCTGCGCATCCTGCGCGACCCGGATCGAGCGCAAGCTCAACAAGATCCCGGGGGTGGAGGCGACGGTCAATTACGCGACCGAGAAGGCGCGCGTGCACGCCGACGGCGTGGAGACGGCGCAGCTGATCGCGGCGGTCGAATCCGCCGGCTACTCCGCGGCGCTTCCCGCGCCGATCATCGATGAGTCCACATCGGCCGCAACACCTGCCGACGACGTCGAGCTGGTTACCCTGCGCCGCCGGCTGCTGATCAGCACGGCCCTGGCCGTGCCGGTCGCGCTGATGTCGATGATTCCGGTGCTGCAGTTCACGAACTGGCAGTGGCTCGCGCTGACCCTGACCGCGCCGGTCGCGGTGTGGGGCGCCTGGCCGTTCCACCGTGCCGCGTTCGTGAATGCCCGCCACGGCGCCGCCACCATGGACACGCTGATCAGCCTCGGGGTGATCGCCGCATTCGGTTGGTCGCTGTACGCGTTGTTCTTCGGGATGGCGGGGATGCCAGGCATGCACATGACCTTCACCCTGTTCGGCAGCCCGGAAGCGGGAAGCGGGGAGATCTACCTGGAAGTCGCCGCCCTCGTCACGGTGTTCATCCTCGCCGGCCGGTACGCCGAAGCCCGGGCGAAGAAGTCCTCCTCCGAGGCGCTGCGCGCCCTGCTCGAACTCGGTGCCAAGGACGCCACGCGCCTCGTCGGCGGGGTGGAGCAGCGGGTCCCGGTCGCGCAGCTTGCCGTCGGGGACCGGGTGCTGGTGCGCCCCGGCGAGAAGATCCCCTCGGACGGGCTCGTCGTCGACGGCGCCTCGGCGATCGACGCCAGCATGCTGACCGGCGAATCCGTGCCGGTCGAGGTCACCGTCGGATCCCGCGTCGTAGGCGCCACAGTGAACGTCGGAGGTCGCCTCATTGTCGAGATCACGAGGGTCGGGGCGGACACGGAGCTGGCGCGGATGCAGCGGCTGATGGATGACGCCCAGACCGGCAAGGCGCGCGTGCAGCGCCTTGCTGATCGGGTCTCGGCGGTGTTCGTTCCGATCGTCATCCTGCTCGCGATCGTCGCTTTCGTCGGGTGGATGCTGGTCGGTGGGTCCGTCGAGGTCGCGTTCACTGCTGCGGTGGCGACGCTGATCATCGCGTGCCCGTGCGCGCTGGGCTTGGCGACGCCGACCGCGCTGCTGGTCGGAACCGGGCGCGGGTCACAGCTGGGGATCCTTATTCGTGGGCCGCAGGTGCTCGAGCAGACTCGTCAGGTCGACACGATCGTGCTGGACAAGACCGGAACTATCACCCGGGGCGCGATGACCGTCACCACCGTCTCGGCGGCGCCCGGCGTTACTGATGACGAGCTGCTGCGGATCGCCGCTGGCGCGGAGTGGGGATCCGAACACCCCGTGGCGCGGGCCATCGTGAGTGCTCATGGTGGCGCGGCGCCGGTGGCGGAGTCGTTCGCGTCGCACGCCGGGTTCGGCGTCCAGGCCGTTCTGGAAGGCTCGCTGGTCGTGGCTGGACGCCCGGAGTGGGCGGAGGACCAGTGGTCCGTGCATCTGCCGATCCGTTTCCGCGGTGAGGCTGAGGTGCTGGAGGCTGCTGGGGGCACGGTGATCGCGGTCGCCCGCGACGGGGAATTCCTTGGCATCGTCGCGGTCTCCGACACCGTCAAGCCGACCAGCGCGGACGCGATCGCCCGATTCCGTGCCCTGGGCCTGCGTCCCGTGCTGCTTACCGGCGACAACGCCGGCGCCGCCGAACATATCGCGGGTCTGGTCGGGATCGATGAGGTTCGGGCTGGGGTCACCCCTGCAGGAAAGCTCGAGGTTATCCGCGAACTCCAATCCGCGGGGCGCGTGGTGGCCATGGTCGGCGACGGTGTGAACGATGCCGCCGCCCTCGCCGCGGCCGACCTCGGCATCGCGATGGGGGGCGGGACGGACGCCGCCATCGCCGCCAGCGACGTGACCATCGCCTCCGGCGACCTCCTGGTTGTCGCGGACGCTATCCGGCTTTCGCGTCGCACCCTGGTTACCATCAAGGGCAACCTGTTCTGGGCGTTCGCGTACAACATCGCCGCGATCCCGATCGCGATGCTTGGCCTGCTCAACCCCCTGGTTGCCGCCGCAGCGATGGCCCTGTCGTCGGTGTTCGTGGTGACCAACAGCCTCCGCCTGCGACGGTTCCGACCAGCGCCGGCGCCGACGGTGCCCGCCGTACCCGTGGCGCGGGTACCGCAGCCCGCCTGAGACCTGGCGGCTGGCGGTTCCACGCCGGCCGCCAGGGACGATTACCCTGAAGGCAAGGAGGTGAGTTCTCGATGATCGCTCTCGCGCAGCATTTGCGCCGCAGCCCGCACGGGCTGGGCCGGTCTGTGCTGCTGCTCATCGCCCTCACCGCCGCGCTCATCATCGGTCTGCTCGCGATGCACGCGCTCGACGCGCCGACCGCGCATGCGGATCCTGCCGCCGCCGTTTCCGTGCAGGAAGCCGGCGCCGCCCACGGCCACGATGCGCCACCGGCCGATGACGGCTGCCCGGACTGCGGGGGGCATGAAGCCATGCTCGCGATGGCGTGCGTCCTTGCCCTCCTGGTCGTATCGCTGCTGTTCCTTCTGCCCCGCGCTGGCGTCAGCTGGGGTGTCGTGTTCGGCCGGGCCGGACCCCTCATGATCGTTGGCCGGGCAGCGCTATCCCGACCACCCTCACTTCTCGTTCTCTGCATCAGTCGTACGTGATTGCAGCTCGCTGACCCGTTGAGGGCAGCCGAGCTTTCGCGCGCGATCACACCGATCGTGCGCGCCACACAGACGACTGAGGAGATATCAAATGAAGAACCGTGCCGCGGCGACCGCCGCGATCACCCTGACAGCCCTGCTCGCCCTCGCCGGCTGCGCCGGCACCACCGGCAGCGGCGGGATGGACAACATGCCCGGAATGGGCTCATCGGCGTCCCCGGCCGCCGACGTGAACAACGCCGACATGCAGTTCACGATGATGATGATCCCGCACCACGAACAAGCCGTCGAGATGGCCGACATGATCCTCGCCAAGGACGGCATCGACGAGCGCGTCATCACCCTGGCGGAACAGATCAAGGCCGCGCAAGGTCCGGAGATCGAGCTGATGGAGTCCTGGCTCGATGACTGGGGCACGCCAATGGGGGACATGGACGGGATGGACCACGGGGGGATGATGTCGGACACCGACATGCAAGCCCTTGAGGACGCCACCGGTGCGGAGGCATCCCGCCTCTTCCTGGAGCAGATGATCGTCCACCATGAAGGCGCGATCGAGATGGCGCAGACCGAAGTCGACAACGGTCAGAACGCCGACGTGATCGCCCTCGCCGAGAACATCATCGCCTCGCAGACCACGGAGATCACCACGATGGAGGACATTCTCGCGACACTCTGACCGTCAGGGGTCGGCCGCACCCGACGGCCGGCCCCCGACCCAGGGAGACCGCCACCATGAAGACGCATACACGCACCCTCGCCGCCATCGGCCTCGCCACGACGCTCACCCTCACCGCCGCCGCGTGCACCCCGGCGTCCGACAGTGAGCTCTCGCTCGATCTCATCCCGCACGTCCACGACGTCGCTTTCGACCCCGACGGCGCGCTGCTGGTCGGCGCACACACCGGTGTCTACCGGGTCGACCCGACGACCGATGACACCTCCCTGGTCGGGAAGACCACCTTCGATGCGATGGGACTCACCGTCCACGCGGACACCATCCTCGCGTCCGGCCACCCTGACCCGGCCAACCAGGACCACACCTTCACAGCCCCCAACGTGGGCCTGGTCCGCTACAGCAACGCCGGCTGGGAACAGGTGTCGCTGGCCGGGGTCACCGACTTCCACCTGCTCGCCGCTACCGCCGCCGCCCCCGACTTCCTTCTCGGGCTTCCGTCCGACCGGGCGGTCCTCGCGGCGAGCAGGGATGCCGGGCAGACCTGGGAGGACCTTGGCCCGCTGACGGCACGGGACATCAGCATCGACCCGATGAAAGCCGATGTGGTCACTGCCACCACACCGGAGGGTCTGATGGTCAGCCGCGACGGCGGCATCACCTTCACCGCGGTCGCCAACGCCCCGGCGCTTCTGGTCATCACCGCCGACCCGACGGTGGAGGAGGGCGTCATCGGGGTCGATGCGGACGGCATGATCTGGACCGGAAGCACGTCGGAAGGGGCCGTCTGGAACACCGCCGGGCACGCCACCGGCGCCGCCTCGGCAATCGCGGCCAGCTACGACGGCGCTGTCGCGATCGCTGACGAGGGCGGAGTTCGCATCACCACCGACGCCGGAAACACCTGGCGGACTGTCATCAGAACGGACGCTTCACAATGAACCCCACGTCCAACCATCACCGAGAAGAGAAGACCATGCGCCCGTATGGTGAGTTGAG
>DMUE01000135.1 GCA_003476465.1 Microbacterium sp.
TGGGGCGGCACGTGCGGCAGCGCTGCGAGCGCGGCACTCACGCCGTTCGCGCGTGCCGCACCGACCGCGTTGGCATCGACCGGGACGACGGGGAACGGATGCCGCGCGGCGATGTCGGCGGACTCGTCGGTGCAGGCATCCAGCACGATGCGCACGACGCATGGGACGCGCGCGGCCGCGACGGCCGCGCCCAGCGCGTTCAGACACCGTTCCAGAAGCGCAGCCTCGTCGTGCACGGGGATCACCACCGCGACCGCGCGGATCGAGGCGCGCGTCATGCGAGTCCCTCCCGTCGGGCGACGGAGACGACCGGGTGCCGACCGAACACCTCGAGCACGAAATCCTCTTCCTCGTGCAGGGCGAGCCGTTCCCACGTGCGGACCGAGCGCAGCGCCGCATGCACCTGGTCGCCGGTCTGGGGATAGTCGGCGACCGGGTGCCGCCAGTGGCAGGCGACCAGGGATCCTTCTTCGGTCAGCGAGTCGTCGATCAGCGCGATCGTCCGCTCGAGATCCGGTGGCGACAGGTAGTAGCCGACCTCCGACAGCACGATGGTGTCGAACGGGCCCGCAGGCCAGTGCGCAGGCGCCCCGCCGCGCTGCAGTTCGACGTTCCGCAGGGCGCGTGTGCGCGTGCGTGTCGCCTCGAGTGCGGCGGCCGCCGGCTCGAGCCCGACGACGCGGTCGGCGCGTGCGGCCAGGTCGACGGTGATCAAGCCGGTGGAGCAGCCGACCTCGAGCACGGATCCCAGTGCACGGGTGGGCAGGCTCGCCATGAGCAGCGCGCGCTTGCGCTCTTCATACCAGCGCGTCTCGAATCCCCACGGATCGTCGTGGCGCGCGTAGAACGAATCGAAGTAGTCAGGCGGCAGCGAGTCATCCTGCGTGTCAGCCTCGTGAAGGAACAGCTCGGTGTCGCGCGCGAAATGCGCCTGCATCGTCTCGGAGACGATGGCCTCGTCGCCCGGGGCATCCGACAGCGGCTCGAGCTGCGAGACGTGCGTTCGCAGCGCGTGCGCTTTGATCGCACTCTCGCCCGGCGTGAGAGCCAGCGATGCGGCGCGCTCCCACGGCACATCGGCGGGCTGCCCCCAATGCCACAGCCAGATCGGATATCCGAGGTGGTGCACACCGTGGTGCGCGGTGACTCGCGCCACGGATTCGGCCGCGATCCGATGGTCGCGGTGCCCGTCCCCCGACCACGGGGCGACGACCAGGATGCGCTCCGGCGCGGCCTCGGCCGATGACAGCACCTTCTCGAGCGTCCGGTCGAGGGCGGTCTGGTTCTCGCGCAGTTCACCGTCGGGAAGGGCCAGGAACTGAACGCGGGCGGACGGTGCGAGCGTGTGCACGGCACGAGTGACTTCGGTGCGCCGGATCGACCGCAGGACGGTGCGCGAATGCGACACCGAATTCGGATGCGATGCTTCGCCGTCGGTCGCGACCACCACGGTGACGCGCCCGCCGGTCGCGTGGATGCGACGGATCAGCCCTCCCGCCCCCATGGTCTCGTCGTCGGGGTGCGCTGCCACGACGATCAGCTCATCGATGTCCACGTCGAGGGAGGGGGCGAGGCGGATGCGGCCATCCGCCTGCCAGACGCGCTCGGGCGTGCCGCGCTCGAGGTGCGTGAACGCGCCCATCACGCGCCCGCTCGGGCGGCGAGTTCCCGGCCGATGCGCGCCGAGTCCCGCAGCGCGTGATGCTGGCGCAGGTACAGGTGCAGGTCTGCCGCGCGCCGCGCGTGGGCGAGGTCCGCGACGAGCGGCGTGGGCCCGAGGGCGGCATCCGTCTCCGTCAGTGTCAGGCCCGCGGCATCGGCGACCACGGCGCGCACCCGCTCGGCGAGCAGCCGATCTCCTCCCGCGCCGGGTGCGGCATCTACGAGTGCGGCGGCCTCGGCGAGCACGGCGCGCGCCCCCCAGAGGGCGGCGTCGACGCGGCCGAGGTGCACCAGCGCGACCTGGTCTGCACGCTCGCTCGTCGCCGCTGCCCGCAACGGCTCGGCCAGGCCGACGGCGGCGCCCCACCAGCATGCCGCGACCGACATACCTCCCCATGCGAAGCCCGGGCGTGACAGGTACCAGCCCGCCGGCCCCACCGCGACGGCGGGCACGTCGTCGAAATCGACCGGCGCACTGACCACGTCGGGCATGCCTCGGGCGACCCAGGGACCGGGATGCGGCCGAACGCCGTCAGTGCGCAGTTCGACCGCGAACAGTCCGCGCTCCCCTGATTCGAGGGATGCCGTGACCAGCGCGTGCGTCAGGTTCGCGGCGAGGGAGCACCACGGCTTGGTCCCGTGGAGCGTCCAACCGCGCGTTCCTTCTCGTGCCTCGAGGCGCAGCCCCGCCGCCTCGGCGGCGAACACGCCCCAGGTCGATCCGGCCGGCGACTCGACACCNNGACGAACGCCGAGGCGATCGCACCGGGCGCGAGCGAGGTGGACGTCATCTCCAGCTCAGGCCGAGACGTCGCCGCGCCAGGCACCGGTCTCGACGCCCTGAGCCTCGATGAACTCCTTGAAGTTCTTGAGATCCTTCTTGACGGCGTGCGAGCCGGCTCCGACGAGAGCGCCGACCTTCTCGACGAGTCCCTCGGGCGCCCAGTCCAGCTGGACGGTCACTCGGCTGGAGGTGTCCGTGAGCTTGTGGAAGGTGACGACGCCGGCGTGCTCGGTGTCGCCGCCGAGGCTGTTCCAGGCGACTCGCTCATCGGCGTGCTGCTCGGTGATCTCAGCGTCGAACTCGCGCTCGACCGGGCCCACTTTCACCTTCCAGTGCGTGTGCGTGTCGTCGAGCTGCGTGATCGATTCGACCTCGTCGAGGAACTTGGGGAAGGACTCGAACTGCGTCCACTGGTCGTAGGCCGTGCGGACGGGGACGTCGACGTCGATGGTTTCGATGATCTGCACCATGGGATGCTCCTTGCTCGTGGTTCGGGTGGGTAGATGACCATTCAGCAGGATGAAACCGTGCGGAGCGGGGGGCTTGACAGACCTGAAACGAAGGGTTGCGAAGAACTTGGACCGGTTTGCGCCGAAAGACCGCATGATTGCTTTGTCGACGGCACGTTCCGTCCTGATCATGAGTGGGGAGATCGAGATGCCGTTCCGGAGCATGAGCACGCTGCAGTCATGGCTCGACGAGTTCGCCGCGCTCGGCTATCCGATCGGCGCATCAGCCAAAGTCATCCCCCAGGACGGCGAAGACGGGGCCGACACAGGCCTCGTGGTGTTCCAGCTGGTGAACGCGCCGACGCTCGCTTACCTGCAACCGGAGATGTCCGCGCTCGAGTGGCGCGTGACGATGGAAGCGCGGGAGCGTCCGTCGACCATGAATGCCGCAGAGGTGATGAACCTGGCGTTCGAATTGTCCGTACTCTCGGCGCTCGGCGCTTTTCTTCAGAGGAAGTCGCAGGACTACATGGCCCGGATCCCCAGCACGTTGTAGACGAACGTCGCCCCGCCGTTCTTGACGTAGAAGCTCCAGCCGCCGAAGCGACCTCCCTGGGCGATGATCACTCCAGAGGCCCCCGCCTCGGGGACCTCGATCTCCGCGGTCACCGACCACGACTTGTTCTTGATGCTGACCACACTGTTCTCCGACAGCCGTCCCATGCCCGGGAAGAACTGCTGGGAGTTCCCACGGATGAGGGTCGGGCGTCCGGCGAGCTCGGGGGTGAGCCGCTCCGCTCCCCGATCGTCGATCGGCAGCACGTTGACTTGGCGGCTTCGATCAGCCACAGTCGCTGCAGGTGGTGCAGCCGATCGGGCTGCTCCTTCGACAGATCCCGCGCCTGGCTGTAGTCGACGCTGCCGTCGTAGAGCTCCCAGACGTCGTCGTCGAACGCAGGGATCACGCCGCCCATGAGGATCCAAGGCGTGCGGTGCTTCGTGACCGCGCTCCAGCCCTTGTGATAGACGCCGCGGTTGCCGAACATCTCGAAGTACTGCAGGTCGTGCTTCTCGGGAGCATCCGCCTCGTCGAACGAGTAGAGCATCGACGTGCCCTCCATCGGCGACTGCTGCACGCCGTTCACCATCGTCGGCTCCGGCAGTCCGGCCGCTTCGAGCACCGTCGGAGCGACGTCGATGACATGGGTGAACTGCGAGCGCAGGCCGCCCTTCTCGGAGATGCCTTCCGGCCAGTGCACGATCGTGCCGTTGCGGGTGCCGCCCCAGTGCGACGCGACCTGCTTCGTCCACTGGAAGGGAGCATCCATCGCCCATGCCCAGCCGACGGCGTAGTGGTTGTAGGAACTCGGCGTGCCGAACTCGTCCATCTTCGACAGCAGGAACTCGGGAGTCTCGATGGCGCCCATCCCGTTGAAGTTGGCCATCTCGTTGAACGAGCCGTTCAGGGTGCCCTCGGCAGAGGCGCCGATGTCGCCGATGAACCCGTAGAACTTCTCGAAACCGCCGCCTGCCGAGGGCCACGCGTCGAAGGGGCCCATCGGGGAGGACTGCCATACCGGCACCTCATGGCACTTGCCGAACTGCGCCGTCGAATACCCGTTGAGCTTGAGGGTCATCGCGAGCGGAGCCTTGGTATTCGGCTTGAGCGAGCTGTTGCCCGGTGCCGAAGTCGCCGTCTCGGTGATGCTCCCCATGCCGACCGAGTGGTGGTTGCGCCCCGTCAGCATCGCCGCACGGGTCCGGTGCGCACAGCGCGGTGGTGTGGAAGCGGTTGTACTTCAGGCCGCCCGCGGCC
This sequence comes from Microbacterium sp., assembly GCA_003476465.1. Lineage (GTDB taxonomy): Bacteria > Actinomycetota > Actinomycetes > Actinomycetales > Microbacteriaceae > Microbacterium. Next base: position 4,712 of record DMUE01000135.1, read on the forward strand.
AGCTTCTGGCGTTCGGCGTGAAGCATGGTCCGCCGAACGCGCTCGACGCCCCGAAGCCGGTGTCGTCGATCAGCACGATCAGGACGTTCGGCGCGCCCTCGGGCGGCAGCAGCGGCGTGATCGGCGGGTACGACGCCGTGTCGGGATCCTTCGCGTCGTAGGTGGTCAGCCCCGGGGCGGGCCGATCGGGAATCGGCAGCATCGTACGGGCGTGGCGATCGGCGCTCATGGAGAACCTCCTGGATTGGGTACCTGCCCGAGCACGCTATCGCCGCAGGCGAGTCGGCCGCGTCACCCGATCTGAGTGATGCGGTGATCGTGCACGGCCGAGCTCAGGCTCGTCCCGTTGATGTCGAGGTAGAGCTCACGCTCCGTGACCGACAGCGTCACGCTGTTGCGCCGATCGAGCGCGGCGACCGCCGCCTCGACGAATCCGGGGTCGAAGCTGTGCAGGGTGATCGCGTCGGCCCTGTGAATCCGCTTGCCCGCCCACGGCGCCATCACCTTGGCCGGATCGCGGTGCGTGTAGACCACGGTGCGGTCGGCCAGCTTGCTGGCGTAGTGCAGACGATCGGCGTCGGGCGCGCCCACCTCGATCCACACCGTCAGCCTGCCGGTGAGGTCGCGGACCAGAACCGCCGGCTCGTCGGTCGACGAGATGCCCTCACTGAAGGCGATGCCCTCCTCATACTCGAGGCAGTACGCGAGCAGCCGCGTCATCATGAACGCCTCCGTCTCGGACGGGTGGCGGGCGACGCGGAGCGCGAGGTCCTCGTAGACGCCTCGGTCGACGTCAGCCAGCTGCACCGTGAAAGTGTGGATCGTTGCGCCGAGGGCCATAGCGCCTGAGCCTACGAGGTGCGCACGATCCGGAGCTCTTCACCCGCGAATGCGGACTTAGACTGTCATTCATGTCGCAAATTCGTGTGAGGGATGCCGCGATCTATCTCGGCGTCAGTGACGACACTCTTCGCCGATGGATCGACAACGACGTGCTCTCGAGCAGCCGTGACGCGTCCGGGCGCACGGTGGTGGACGGCCTGGAGCTGGCCCAGCTGGCACGCAAGAACGCCGTGCTGCCCGCGGACCCCTCCGAGATCGGGCGGTCGGCGCGCAACAGGTTCGTCGGATTGGTCACCGAGATCCTCTCCGACACCGTGATGTCGCAGGTCGAACTGCAATGCGGACCGCATCGGGTCGTGTCGCTGATGAGCACCGAGGCGGTGCGCGAACTGGGCCTCGAACTCGGCTCGGTCGCGATCGCCGTCGTGAAGGCCACGACCGTCATCGTCGAAACACCCCTCGGAAAGGTCGCTCCCTGATGAATACCCGCTCCTCTCGCATCGTCGGCGCGCTGATCACCGCAGTTGCCGTGGTGGGACTCGCCGGCTGCGCCGGAGCCGCCCCCGCGGCATCCCCGACTCCCACCCCGACCGCCGACAGCCTGGAGGGCTCGATCACGGTGTTCGCGGCCGCATCGCTGAAGGGCACGTTCACCGAGCTGGCCGAACAGTTCGAGTCCGCCCACCCGGGCACCACCGTCGAGCTGAACTTCGCCGGCTCGGCCGACCTCGTCACGCAGATCACGGAAGGCGCACCGGCAGACGTGTTCGCCTCAGCGGACGAGAAGAACATGTCCA
>DMUE01000039.1 GCA_003476465.1 Microbacterium sp.
AACCTGGTGAACGTCTACGACGAGACGATCGTGCACTCGGTCGTCTCTGTGGGAGACACCACGGCTCTCGGATACGTCGACGCCGCCGAAAGCACACGCCGGATCGCCGATGCGGGCATTGTGATCCCGGATTCCGCGACCCGCGCGCTGCGCGCGGTCCGGCGCAGCTCCGGCGAAGAGCTCGTTACGAACCGACCGCCGAGGACGCGTCTTCCGATCGTCGGCTGAACGGTTCACCCGGCGACGCGACCTCCCACGGCGCTCGGACCGGGAAGTACCCCTCGAGGGTGTCGCGCAGCACCCGCTCGCGCAGTGCCTCCGGCACCTCCGGGCGGCTGCCGTCGTTCAGACAGAACATGTCCACGTCGCGTCGCGCCAGCAGCCGCTCCATCCGGGCGATCCCCGGCTGAAGCGTCGTCTGGATGTAGCGGGTACGCGGCTCGCGCGTCGTCACCGCCCGTCCGGTCATGAGGGCGTAGTAGTGGTACAGGGAGTTCGTGACCGAGATGTCGGTCGCGGAGCGGAAGGTCGCGGCGGCGGTTCTGGCGAAGTCCTCGGGGAACGTCTCCTCGAGCTCGTATGCGACGCTTCGCCGCATCGGTGCCGCGCAGTGTTCGAGGTCGCGCGCGATGACACGATCGAAGCGCTCCTCGAGCAGGGCGCGGTTGACGCGGGCGGCGTTGTCGTGCCCGCTCCGATCGGCAGCGGTCGGCCCGAGACCGATGCGCACACGTGATTCGACGAAGCGCGAGATCCCTGCCGCGGTGAAGAAGAGCTCGGGCCGGACCGGGCGCCCGAAGAACATGTCGTCATTCGCGTACAGGAAGTGCTCGGCCAGGCCGTCGATGCGGTGCAACTGGGCTTCGACCGCGTGCGAGTTGTGGGTCGGCAATGCTGTGGGGTCGGCGAAGAACTCCTCGCTGCGCACGATCGTGACCTTGGGGTGCTCGGCCAGCCACCAGGGCGCCGGGCTGTCGGTGGCGATGAAGATCCTGCGGATCCACGGCGCGTACTGGTTGACCGAACGGAGGGCGTAGCGGATCTCGTCCACGTGCCGGTACCGCGCCGAGTGCTCATCACCGTCCCCGACGACGTATCGGCTCATCCGGCGCGCGCGTTCGCGCTGGAACTCGCTCGATGAGCCATCGACCCATGAGAACACGATGTCGACGTCCTGCGTGAACTCCGAGGGCCCCGGGGTGAACATGCCCTCGATCGTCCGCCATCGCCGCCCGCGGTGCTCGATTTCCGTGAACGCGATGTCGTCCACCGCCATCGTTCGGCGCGTCACGGCGCTCGCGTGCGGCGCCGTGATGAGAGCACCATCCCACTGCCAGAATTCGAGACGGATGCCGTGGCTTGCGCCGAGCCGCAGGGTGCCGCTCGGCGACACCCGCGGGCGGTACAGCGTGGCGCTCCCCTCACGCCCGAACGGATTGTTCGCTCCGGCAGCGAAAACACGGGCGCGGCCCCCGCGCCTCACGATCCAGGGTTCGGATGCGGCATCCGCGCGCAAGGCCTCGATCACGCGTCCGCGCGTGCCCGCTCCGACGGCGAGCGCCGGACGACCGGTCGCGCGTCGCAGCAGGATCGGCTCGACATCTGCCGCCTCGAGCAGTGCGGCGAGGCGGAGCAGGTCTTGCGTCTCTGCCTGGTCCGGGGTGACTTCGGCGATCAGGTGCGGGATCCCTCCGATGAGCGCGATATCGTCTCGTTCCAGAACCGGTGCCCAACCGGCGGATGCTTCTGCTTGCGCGGCGCTCTGCGGCCGAGCGCCTCTCTGTTCTGGAACGGGGCGTCGCGTCATCAATCACCTGTTTCTTCGTCACGCGATGCGCGGCGTCCGCCGCGGTCCGTCGCTGTCTTGCTCGTCTTGCCCGATGTCGTCACCGGGCACGGGGCGGTCGCCAGACCCGGCGATCGAAGCCCCTCTCCGCAGTGTAAGTCAGGAAGCGTGTCAGGGCTATCGCGGAGCCGAAGGTGCCCGGCAGAGCCGGCGCGAGCGCGTGGGCCATCCAGGGGATTCCAGGTCACAGGGCGGTAACATGGGGCCGTATGCCTGTCGCGCGGGTACCGATCCGCGTGGCATCCGATCGGATGGAGATCCTGCCGTGGCAAATCCCCTCGAGAAACTGCTCCGCGCCGGAGAGGGCCGCATCCTCAAGCGTCTGCAGCAGGTCGTGACGGCCGTCAACGCCCTCGAGGAGGACTACTCCCAGCTCAGCGACGACGAGCTTCGCGGCGAAACCGCCGAACTGCGCACCCGCTATGCGGCGGGCGAGACGCTCGATGAACTGCTGCCCGAGGCCTTCGCTGCAGTGCGTGAGGCCGCTAAGCGCACCCTGGGGCAGCGCCCGTACGACGTCCAGCTCATGGGCGGTGCGGCCCTGCATCTCGGCAACATCGCAGAGATGCGCACGGGCGAGGGGAAGACCCTCGTCGCCACGCTCCCGGCCTACCTCAACGCCATCGCGGGCGAGGGCGTGCACATCGTCACGGTCAACGACTTCCTCGCGACGTATCAGTCCGAGATCATGGGCCGCGTTTTCCGGGCCCTCGGCATGACGACGGGCGTCATCGTCTCCGGGCAGACGCCTGCGCAGCGGCGCGAGCAATACCTCTGCGACATCACCTACGGCACGAACAACGAGTTCGGGTTCGACTACCTCCGCGACAACATGGCATGGAGCAAAGAAGACCTGGTGCAGCGAGGCCACTTCTTCGCGATCGTCGACGAGGTGGACTCGATCCTGATCGATGAGGCCCGGACGCCGCTCATCATCTCGGGTCCCTCGTCGGGCGAGGCGAACCGCTGGTTCACCGAGTTCGCGAAGATCGCCAAGACCCTCCAGGACGGTGTCGACTACGAGGTCGACGAAAAGAAGCGCACGATCGGCGTGCTCGAACCCGGCATCGAGAAGGTCGAGGACTACCTCGGCATCGAGAACCTGTACGAATCGGCGAACACACCCCTCATCTCGTTCTTGAACAACTCGATCAAAGCGCTCGCGCTGTTCAAGCGCGACGCCGACTACGTCGTGATCAACGACGAGGTCATGATCGTCGACGAGCACACCGGCCGCATCCTGGCCGGCCGTCGCTACAACGAGGGCATCCACCAGGCGATCGAGGCCAAAGAGAATGTGCCGGTCAAGGCCGAGAATCAGACGCTCGCGACGGTCACCCTGCAGAACTACTTCCGCCTGTACGGCAAGCTCGCCGGAATGACCGGCACGGCCGAGACCGAGGCCGCCGAGTTCATGTCCACCTACAAGCTCGGCGTGGTGCCCATCCCCACGAACAAACCGATGGTGCGCCAAGACCAGTCCGACCTCGTCTACAAGAACGAGCAGGCGAAGTTCGCGCAGGTCGTCGAAGACATAGCACGTCGCAACGAGACCGGCCAGCCCGTGCTGGTCGGAACCGTCAGCGTCGAGAAGAGCGAGTACCTGTCGCGCCTGCTGGCGAAGAAGGGCATCAAGCACGAGGTCCTGAACGCGAAGAATCACGCGCGCGAGGCCGAGATCGTCGCCCGCGCCGGCCTGCCGGGCGCGGTCACCGTCGCGACCAATATGGCGGGTCGCGGAACGGACATCATGCTGGGCGGCAACGCCGAATTCCTCGCCGTGCAGCAGATGAAGTCCAACGGCCTCGACCCGGTCGAAACGCCCGAGGAGTACGAGGCCGAGTGGGAGGGCGTGTACGACGCCGTCCGGGCCCGCGTGGCGGACGAGGCCGAGAAGGTCGTGGGCGTCGGCGGGCTCTACGTGCTCGGNNCTGTTCCAGTCCGGTGCGGCCGAGGCGATCCTCAGCCGCGCGAACTTCCCGGACGACGTCGCGATCGAGTCATCGATGGTCAGCCGGGCGATCAAGAGCGCGCAGTCGCAGGTCGAGTCGCGCAACGCCGAGACGCGCAAGAACGTCCTCAAGTACGACGACGTGCTCAACCGCCAGCGCGAGGCGATCTACGCCGACCGGCGCCACATCCTCGAGGGCGACGACATCGCCGACCGGGTGCGGCACTTCATCGAAGACGCCATCGGTGCCGTCATCGACGAGCACACGGGCAGCGGCCACAGTGAGGGGTGGGATTTCGATGCCCTCTGGAGCGAGCTGAAGACGCTGTACCCGGTGGGCGTCACGATCGATGAGGTCGTGGCCGAGGCCGGCACGAAGGGGCGGATCACCCCTGAGGTCCTCAAGCGCGAGATGTTCTCCGACGCGATGATCGCGTATCAGGCCCGCGAGGAGAAGCTCGGGAGGGAGGCGATACGGGAACTGGAACGTCGCGTCGTCCTTCAGGTGCTCGACCGTCGCTGGCGTGACCACCTGTACGAGATGGATTACCTCAAGGACGGCATCGGGCTGCGCGCGATGGCGCAGCGCGACCCCCTGATCGAGTATCAGCGAGAGGGCTTCGAGATGTTCCAGGCCATGATGGGCCAGATAAAGGAAGAGACCGTCGGATACCTGTACAACCTCGAGGTCGAGGTCCGGCGCGCGGGTGAGGGCGCCGAGGCACACGCCGAGGTCGAGGCGAAGGGGCTGGATGTTCCGCCCGAGCAGAAGCTCGAGTACTCGGCCCCCAACACTGCCGGCGAGGTCGAGGTACGCAACGAGCGGGGACAGGTCCAGCAGGCCGCGACCGCCAAGCTCCAGCGCGACACCGCCCAGCGGGTGGCGCAGGGTGCCCGCCCGGAACCCGCGGAGGCGGTGCCAGCCGCACGCGGGGCGTTCGGGCAGCGAACGGAAGCTCCGGGCGCCGGGCCGACGGCCCCGCAGCTGAACCGCGCCGACCGCCGCGCCGCCTCGAAGCGCAAGTAGTTCC
>DMUE01000191.1:0-2770 GCA_003476465.1 Microbacterium sp.
GTTCTCGTCGATCATCGATGAGCCCTCACTGCTCACATCCCCCGAGCGCTCCGCCATCCTGCAGCTCATCGGCGCGGGCTGGCACGATCAGCCTGCCCTCTGGCGGGATGCGATCTCCACCCACGCCGCGGGCATCCGCGCGACGCTCACCTCCGTCGCGATCCAGGAGCCGAGCACCGTGCAGTTGGTCAGCCCCGAGTCCGTGCTGCCCTTCTTCGTGCGGAACGACCTGCCCTTCGCCGCCAACGTCGTGCTGGTGGCGGCACCGGACAACCTCCGCCTGGATGTCGAGCGCACACAGAACGTGCGTGCCCAGCCGGGGGTGAACACGCGCGTCGAGGTTCCGGTGCGCGCGCGGGTGGGTAGCGGCGAGGTCACGGTCGAACTGCGCCTGCTGAGTCCGACCTCTGAGCAGGTCGGACCGATCCAGCGGGCCCAGGTCACCGTGCGCGCCGAATGGGAGCGCATCGGGATAGTGATCCTCGGAGCTCTCGTGGTCGTTCTGCTCGGCGCGGGCCTGCTTCGGACGGTGCAGCGGCGGCGGCGCGGAGCCACGACGTGAGCAGCCTCGGGCGCGCGAGCGCCCTGCTGGGCGCGGGCACCCTCGTCTCACGGCTGACAGGAGTCATCCGCTCCATCGTCCTCGTCGCCGCCCTGGGCTCGGTCGGCAGCGGCGCCGCAGACGCCTTCGCCATCTCGAACCAGCTCCCGAACAACATCTATGCGATCATCTCGACGGGCATCCTGACCGGCGTCCTCGTCCCCCAGATCGTTCGGGCGGCGAAACATGCAGACGGCGGCGGCGCGTTCGTGTCCAAGCTCCTGACACTCGGCACGGTCGTCCTCGTCGTGGTGACGGGTCTGGCGACCCTCGCCGCCCCCCTGCTCGTGCAGCTCTACGCGCAGTTCACCGGCGAAAAGCTGGCGCTCACGATCGCTCTTGCCTACTGGTGCATCCCGCAGCTCTTCTTCTACGGCCTCTACGCGCTGGTCGGTGAGACCCTCAACGCCCGCCGCGTCTTCGGCCCATATACCGCGGCCCCGATCGTCAACAACGTGGTCTCGATCGCCGGATTTGTCGCCTTCATCACCCTCTTCGGGCAGGAGCGCAACGACGTCCTGACGTGGACGCCCGACATGATCGCGGTGCTCGGCGGCACGGCGACACTGGGAATCGCCGTTCAAGCTGGCGTTCTGATGCTGTTCTGGCGCCGGTCGGGCCTACGTTTCCGCCCCGACTTCGCCTGGCGGGGGATGGGATTGCGCACGATGGGCACCCTCGCGTGGTGGACGTTCTGGATGGTGGTGGTGGGACAGATCGCCGGCCTCGTCCAGACCCGCGTCGTCAGCGCTGCCTCCGATGTCGCGGCCTCCGCAGCGACCATGTCGTTCGCCTGGTTCATCTTCATCCTCCCGTACTCGGTCATCGCCGTCTCGATCGGAACGCCGTACTTCACGCAGTTGAGCGAACATGCCGCGGCAGGTCGCGACGACGACGTCCGGGCCGACCTCGGCCGGAGCATCCGCACGATCAGCTTCTTCCTCGTCGGCGCCCTCGCGGCGGTGGTGGCCGCGGCGGTCCCGATCTCGCGGATCTTCAGCAACAGTCCAGCGGATGCCGTGGCCACCGCCGCCGTGCTGGGCGCGTATCTCGTCGGACTCATCCCGCTGTCGATCCTGTACATCATCCAGCGCACGTTCTACGCCTACGGCGACACCTTCCGCCCCTTTCTGTTCACGCTCGTCCAGGCGGCTCTCGTCGTCATCACGGCCCTCGTCGCCGGCGCGGTGCTGCCCCTCGAATACCTCGCCGTCGGTATCGCCCTCGGACAGTCACTCGCCGGTATCGTTCAGCTCGTGATCGCGATCGCGCTGCTTCGCGGACGGCTCGGCGGGCTCGGACTGCGCGCCCCCGGTGGCGCACTCCTCCGCTTTCTGCTCGCAGGCCTTCCCGCGGCAGGTGCAGGTTGGGGCCTCTACGTGATCTTCGGGGGGGTCGACGGATGGACCACGGCCTCTGTTGTGCTCGCCGCGGTCGGGGCGGCGCTCATCGGCATGCTCGCCCTGGCCGTATACGTCGCCATGCTCGCCGCGTTGCGCACCCCGGAGATAGACACCCTCACGCTCCTCCTGCGTCGGCTGCGGCGACGCTGACGGAACTCAACGGTGCGCGGACCCCCGCACGGGAAACACGTCCGGGCGTGGACACCGGAAATTCACCTGGGCGTGGAATTGTGCCGAGCTAACATGTGTTGCAGCCTCGAGAAGAAGAAATAGGGAGAAACACCGTGCGTCACGTGATCATAATCGGCTCCGGTCCCGCGGGTTTCACCGCGGCGATCTACGCCGCCCGCGCCAATCTCTCGCCCCTTGTGGTCGCGAGCTCAGTGGAGGTCGGCGGCGAGCTGATGAACACCACCGAGGTGGAGAACTTTCCGGGCTTCCCGGAGGCTGTCCAGGGTCCCGAGCTGATGGCGAAGATGCAGGCACAGGCCGAGCGTTTCGGCGCGGAGATACTGTATGACGACGTCGTCGAACTCGACCTCGACGGCCCGGTCAAGCGGGTGAAGCTCGGCAGCGGTGTCGTGCACGAGGCGGAAGCGATCATCTACGCGACCGGATCGGCCTATCGTAAGCTGGGCCTGCCCGGTGAAGAACGTCTGTCGGGGCACGGGGTGTCGTGGTGCGCGACGTGCGACGGATTCTTCTTCCGCGACCGCGAGATAGCTGTCGTCGGGGGCGGCGACTCGGCGATGGAAGAGGCGACCTT
>DMUE01000191.1:2785-4801 GCA_003476465.1 Microbacterium sp.
CACCTGGTCCATGACAAGCTCACCCTCACCCCTGAGGGAACGATCTGGGTGGACGGCCGCTCATCGCGCACCTCCGTTGCGGGGGTCTTCGCGGCGGGAGATGTCATCGATCCGACCTACCGGCAGGCCGCCACCGCAGCGGGCTCGGGAACGGTCGCCGCCCTCGACGCCGAGCACTACCTCGCGTCGCTCGACGACGCTGGAGCACCGGAAAACGAGGTCGCGCAGATAGATGGCCTCCCCGAAGCCGCCGCGGTGCCCGCTGGCTGATCCGGCCCGCGGAACATTCCAGTGCCCCTCGTTGTTGCAGCCNNAAGCTCAACGTCGACGAAAACCCGGATCTCGCTATGAAGTACCAGATCACGTCGATTCCGGCGATGAAGGTCTTCCAGGGCGGCGAGGTCAAGACGACCATCATCGGCGCGAAGCCGAAGTTCGCCCTCGAGAAGGATCTCGCAGCCTTCATCGGCTGATCGGCTGGAACTGTGGCGATGCCCCCGACTCTGTGAGAGTCGGGGGCATTCCTCGTTCCGGACGCTGCTCAGTCGGAGCCGAAGGCGTCCACGCCCATCTCGGCGAGAATGCGATTCAGGTCCTGAATAGTCGCAAAATCTATCTTGACCTGCCCTTTTCTTGCCGTCAGTGAAATCTGGACCCGTGTGTTGAGGCGGTCACCCAATCGGGTTGCGACCTCATCCAGGTGACCGCGGCGCGCGCCGGCTTGCGGCTTCGTGGCGCGCTGCGTGGGACCGGTGTGGCCCTTGACGATCGCTTCGGCCGAGCGGACCGACAGATCCTCGTTGACGATCTTGTCGGCGAGGTGCTGCATGGCTTCATCATCGGGGAGCCCCAAAAGTGCCCGCGCGTGCCCCGGGCTGAGCACACCGGCCGCGACACGCTGCTGGACGGGTACGGGCAGGCGAAGGAGGCGGATGGTGTTGCTGATCTGGGGCCGAGACCGACCGATTCGCGTCGCGAGCTCTTCCTGCGTGATCCCGAAGTCTTCGAGCAGCTGCTGGTAGGCAGAGGCTTCTTCCAGGGCGTTCAACTGTGAGCGGTGCAGGTTCTCTAGGAGAGCGTCGCGCAGGAGGTTCTCATCCGCGGTGTCCCGGACGATGGCTGGGATGCTTGCCAACGCTGCCTCGCGCGCCGCCCGCGTGCGTCGCTCTCCCATGATGAGTTCGTATGTGCCGTCCTCCGCACGGGGCCGGACCACAACCGGCTGCAACACACCGAACTCACCCACGCTGTGCACGAGCTCGGCGAGCTCGTCGGGATCGAAATTTTTGCGCGGCTGTCGCGGATTGGGCACGATCTGCATCGGATCGATGTGGGCCAGACGCGCACCCGGCACCGCGACGAGTTCCGCGAAGCGCGCCTCCTCCACGGCTTCCGTGCTCTGGGGGAGCGGCTCGACGGCCTCAAGACGGCGTCCACCGGGAAAGAAGACGTCGACCGGACGGCTTTCGGCCTCACTGGTCGGAATCAACGCGCCGATACCGCGCCCGAGACCGGTTCTCTTGGTGGACATCAGCGCACGCCTTCCTCGTCAATGTGCTCGTCCCGCGCATAAGCGGGAAGATGCTTGCTGATCTCGATCGCGGCTTCGCGATACGCCACGGCCCCCGCCGACTGACCGTCGTAGGCGATGACGGTCTGGCCGAAGCTGGGTGCCTCCGAAACCCTGACCGAACGAGGGATGACCGTGCTCAGCACCTCGGCGGGGAAATGCGCGCGTACCTCGTCGGCTACCTGCTGGGCGAGCCGGGTGCGCCCGTCGTACATCGTCAGGAGGATGGTCGACACCTGCAGTCCCGGGTTCAGGTGGCGTTGAATCATCCGAACGCTGTTCAGCAGCTGGGTCAGCCCCTCCAGTGCGTAGTACTCACACTGGATCGGGATGAAAACCTCGTCAGCGGCTGCGAATGCGTTGATCGTCAGCAGACCGAGCGATGGCGGACAATCGATCAGGACATAGTGCACCGGCAGTGGGCTCGAGGCGATGTAGTCCTCGAG
>DMUE01000191.1:4815-5080 GCA_003476465.1 Microbacterium sp.
AGAACTCGTGCGCCCAGCGACGCCAAGGCAGCGGCGACGTTGACCGTACTGGTCGTCTTTCCGACGCCGCCCTTCTGGTTCGAAACCGTCAGGACGCGGGTCTTCTTCGGAAGTTCGATTGCGGCTCCCTCCAAGGCTCTGCGTCGTGCGCTGAGATCTGCGATCTCCCGGGCCAGGGGAGTGTCATCGATCAGGTTCGCGGATGCGCGTACATCCGCTTGTCGGGCATGTTCCACGTGAAACGCTCCACTCAGCAGGGGACGTG
>DMUE01000191.1:5085-5734 GCA_003476465.1 Microbacterium sp.
GCGGCAATGCCCGTCACTGCTCGGTCCTCGTGCCCCGTCGTATGCCCACCCGGGCCCGGAAGACAGTCGTCGGCTCCGCCAGGAACTGCTCGCCCCATCGTTCCACCCGCGGTTGCTGCAGCCGGAACGTACGGATCTGTTCGTCTGCCGCAGCCATCTCGCTGTGTACTGAGGCGCCCTTCACCAGCACAAGTTCACCTGCCGGAGCGACGAGCGGGGCCGTCAGGGGAAGGAGCGTGCGCAGCGCTGAGACGGCCCGCGCTGTCACCGCGTCGAACTCAGCCGACGCGACCTCCTCTGCGCGCGCTCGGATGATCTCGACGTTCTCCAGACCCAGCAGACTCACCTGCTCTTCGAGCCAGGTGACACGCCTTTCCATGGGCTCGACGAGGACCCAGGAGATGTCCGGACGGGCAATCGCCAAGACGAGGCCGGGGAGTCCGGCACCGGAACCGACGTCGGCCACGCGTGTTGCGGCAACAAAAGCGCCGGCGATGACGGCGCTGTTCAGGACATGGCGCGTCCACAGCCGGGGCGGCTCCAGGGGGCCGATCAGCCCCCGCTGTTCTCCGTGGACACCCAGCTCGCCGACGAACAGCCGTGCCAGTTCGATTCGATCGCCGAAGACAGCGCCAGCCGCAGAAGGCTC
>DMUE01000028.1:0-1382 GCA_003476465.1 Microbacterium sp.
GCCGTTCTCGCCCGGGCGTGCAGCCGACGCTGAGCCCGGCGGATCGGCGGAGCCAGCCGCCGCCGATCCGGGGCCCGAGCCGTCGATCGAGATTCATGCCCCCGGCGCCGACGTCGACGGGGCGACGCAGGCCCTGCTGAAGAAGCTCCGCACGCGTCAGCTCTCTGCGAAAGAGGCGAAGAGCTTTTTGTCCGACCGCGGAGTGGAGGCCGACGCGATGGAAGACGTGGTCGCCGCTTTCGAGGACCGCGGGTACCTCGACGACGCCCGCCTCGCGGAGCAGCTCATATACGCCGCGATCTCGCGCACGGGGCAGGGCCGCCGGGCAATCTCGCAGGCGCTGTCGGCGCGGGGCATCGGACGCGAGGTCGTCGATGCCGCTCTCGACGAGCTGCCCGACGACGACGCCGAGCGTGCCCTCGACTTCGCGCGGCGCAAGGCCAGATCGATGGGCTCCCTAGAGGGGGACGCCGCCCTGCGCCGCCTGCACGGCCAGTTGGCCCGTCGCGGTTTCGCCGGACACATGGCCATGGCCGCGGCCAAGCAGGCGCTGGACGAGGCCGGCATCGGNNGTGCGCACTTTCGGCTGCCAGATGAACGTGCACGATTCGGAGCGTCTGTCGGGGTCGCTGGAGAGCGCCGGGTACGTCCGAGCGGATGCGGGCGCTGAGGCCGACGTCGTCATCATCAACACGTGCGCGGTCCGCGAGAACGCGTCCGGCAAGCTGTACGGCACACTCGGGCACCTGGCATCCGTCAAGCGCCGGAAGGAGGGCATGCAGATCGCCGTCGGTGGATGCCTCGCGCAGATGGACAAGCGAGCCGTGCTCGAGAAGGCGCCCTGGGTCGACGTCGTCTTCGGAACCCACAACATGGGGTCGTTGCCGCGACTGCTGGAGCGTGCCCGCCACAACGGCGATGCCGAACTGGAGATCCTCGAATCCCTCGAGGTTTTCCCCTCGACCCTCCCCGCCAAGCGCGACTCGGTCTCCAGCGGCTGGGTCTCGATCTCGGTCGGCTGCAACAACACGTGCACGTTCTGCATCGTCCCGACGCTCCGCGGCAAGGAGAAGGACCGGCGTCCNNTCGGCGGGCGAGATCCGCGGTCTCGAGCGCATCCGCTTCACGAGCCCGCACCCGGCCGCTTTCACCGACGACGTGATCGATGCGATGGCTGAGACCCCGTCCGTTATGCCGCACCTGCACATGCCGTTGCAGTCGGGCAGCGATCGCATCCTGAAGGCGATGCGCCGCTCGTACCGCAGCGAGAAGTTCCTCGGCATCCTCGACCGGGTGCGCGCGCGTATCCCGAACGCCGCGATCACGACCGACGTCATCGTTGGCTTCCCGGGCGAGACCGAAGAGGACTTCTCTGACACGCT
>DMUE01000028.1:1396-5968 GCA_003476465.1 Microbacterium sp.
TCGCTGGAGGAGAACCATGCCCAGGTGGGCCGTGAGGTGAACGTGCTCATCTCACCCACTGAGGGGAAGAAGGACGCCGCGACCCATCGTCTGACCGGGCGTGCCGAAGACAACCGCCTTGTGCATGTCGAGCTGTCGGAGGGGTCGGAGACGCCGCGCCCCGGCGACATCGTGACGGCGGTCGTGACCCAGGCCGCCCCGTTCTACCTCCTCGCGGATTCCCCGGGCGGTGCGCCGCTACGTGTTCGTCGAACACGCGCCGGGGACGCCTGGGATCGCACGCAGTCCGAGTCCTGCGTCGTGCCGGCCCCGGCCTCGGTGGCCGCCGGCTCTCCGGCTGCGCAGCGCGCTGTTTCCCTCGGTCTGCCCGCCATCCCGCCACGGGCGTGACTGCTCAGCTCGGAGCATCCGCCCGTTCGTGTGATCCGGCACCCCGACTGATCGCGATCGTCGGAGCGACGGGCACGGGCAAGAGCGCCCTGTCGCTCGACCTGGCCGAGGCACTCGCGACACGTGGTGAGGCTGCCGAGATCGTCAACGCCGACGCGATGCAGCTGTATCGCGGCATGGACATCGGCACGGCGAAGGTGCCCGTCGAGCACCGGCGTGGCATCCCGCACCACCTTCTCGACGTGCTCTCGGTGGATGAGGATGCCGCCGTCGCCGCGTACCAGACCGCCGCTCGGCGTGCTATCGAACAGATCCAGGCGCGGGGAGCGCACGCGATCCTGGTCGGGGGGTCGGGGCTGTACGTGTCGAGCGTGCTCTACGACTTCGCGTTTCCGCCGCGGGATGAGCAGATTCGCGCTGAGCTCGAGGCAGAACTGGAAGCATACGGCCCGGGCGTGCTGTTCGTCCGGCTGCGGGAGAAGGACCCCGTCACCGCGGCGCGCATCGACGCTCGCAACGGGCGCCGGATCGTGCGCGCGCTCGAGGTGCTGGCGCAGGGGGGTGCCACCCACGGCGCGGCGCTTCCGGACGCGCCGACGCCGTGGCATCCCTCAACGGTGATCGGTCTGCACGAGGAACGGCCGGTGCTCGTCGAACGGCTCGATGCGCGGGTCGAGGGGATGTGGGCGGAAGGCCTGCTCGACGAGGTCGAGGCGTTGCGGGCCCACGGGCTTGAGCGTGGGACCACCGCGCGCCGCGCGATCGGCTACGCCCAGGCGCTGGAGCAGCTCGAGGGCAGACTCACCCAGCCCGATGCGATCGCCCGGACGCAGGCCCTGACCCGCCGATACGCCCGCAGGCAGGTGTCGTGGTTCCGCCGCTATGCGGGCGTGCTCTGGCTGCCCGCGGGGCGGGCGAGCATCGATGCGGTGCTCGCATAGCACGCCGCTCTGCCCCGGCACGGCCCCCTAGACTTATCGGCATGCCCGGCACCGTCACGTTCACCAAAGGCCACGGCACGGGCAACGACTTCGTGATCATCGCCGACCCCGACGGTGCGCTCGCACTGACCGACGACCAGGTCGCGGCGCTGTGCGACCGCCGTTTCGGAATCGGTGCCGACGGGCTCCTGCGCGTGGTCCGCTCGCGCGCCATCGGCGAGGGCGCCGCATCCGCCGCGGCCGGCGTCGAATGGTTCATGGATTATCGCAACGCGGATGGCTCGAAGGCTGAGATGTGCGGCAACGGCATCCGTGTCTTCGCGCACTACCTGGCCGAGTCCAATCTCGCGACGATCGGCCCCGAGGGAATCGCGATCGGCACCCGCGCCGGGGTGAAGACCGTAGCCCGGACGGCGAACGGGTTCGAAGCCGATCTCGGCGCCTGGATCATCGATGAGGATGCGCCGACGGTCCGCGCCCGCGGCCTGAGCGTGGCCCGCCCCGGCCTGGGCATCGACGTCGGCAACCCGCACGTCGTCGTCGCGCTGCCCGGCCGGGACGAGCTCGATGCGCTCGAGCTGAGCTACCAGCCGGTGCTCGATCCGGCCCCCGTCGCGGGCGCCAACGTCGAGTTCGTCGTTCCGGCCGATCCGCTCGTCCAGGACGGTGTCGGAGTGATCCGCATGCGTGTCTTCGAACGCGGCGTGGGCGAGACGCTCAGCTGCGGGACCGGTGTGGGCGCTGCGGCTCTGGCCGTCCGGCACTGGGCGGGTACGGCCGCACCGGATGCGTGGCGCGTCGACGTTCCGGGGGGGACGCTCGGGGTGCGGGTGCTCGCGGTCGCGGGCCAGTTGCATGCGCTGCTCTCCGGTCCCGCAGTTCTGGTGTACTCGGGAGAGGTCGCGCTCGCCTGAGCAGGCATCCGCACGACCGGAGCGGCCGCGCCCCCGGGCGTCCTCTCACTTCCCACGACCGCGACACGATCGGCATCGGCGGCGTTGACCGACAGAACTGGTCGCGATCCGCGGCAGACGTGTGCCGGGCCCTCCACGAACGGTCGCCGCGCACAGCGGCCGGAGCCCGGGGGAGGCGTCAATCGAGGAGCTCTGCCGGCGACTTCGGCAGGGATCCATGCCGCCGAACCTTCAAGACGCGATAACCCCGCCCCGTGGCGGCGCGCTGCACCCGGTAGCCGCGCTCGAACGTCGCCGCAAGCCAGCGCTGCAGGGAATCGGACCCGAGGTTGCGCTGCACGACGAGCCACGCGTCGCTGCGTTCGTCCAGGCGCGGGATCCAGCGCTCGAGCAGCCCGTGCAACTCGTTCTTACCCACCCGGATCGGGGGATTCGAGCGGATGCTGCGGAACACCACGTCGTCGGGAACATCGTCGGGCAGCACGGCGTTGACATTGGGGAGCCCAAGACTGCTCGCGTTACGTCGAACCAGATCGAGGGCCCGCTCGTTGACATCCACAGCCCACACCGTCGCGTGCGGTGCCTGGAGTGCCAGGGTCAAGGCCACCGGTCCCCACCCGGTACCCAGGTCCAGCAGGTGCCCTCCGGCGGGAGCGGGTGGGGTGTTCGCGAGGAGGACGGCAGTTCCGGCATCCACACGGTCCGGACTGAATACGCCGGCGGCGGTCGTCAACTCGACGCTCCGGCCATCCAGATCCACACGGATCTGGCGGAGATTCTCGGCACTGCCGGGGCTCGCCGAGAAATAGTGGTCGCTCGCCATGGGTGCGAGCGTAGCGGAGGACCCGTCTCGCGCGGGAGGCTAGAGTTTTACGACGTCGCGCGGACACGACGATCGCGGATGCCGGGAGCGCCCCACAACGAGCACCGGAGACATCCGGAGAGGAACCGATGACCGACACCATCCCCACCCCGAACGACGGCGGCGAGGCAGACGACGTCGTCGCCCGCGTTCTGGCGCGAGCCGAGGTGCGCTCGGGCGTGCGCACCTTCGGGGCGGCGCAGGCGCTGCAGGACGTCTCGACCACGGCCCGTGCGGAATCCGACGGAGACCAGTGGGACCGTGAGGACCGGCAGGCGCTGCGCCGCGTGCCCGGCCTCTCGACCGAACTCGAGGACGTGACCGAGGTCGAGTACCGGCAGTTGCGGCTCGAGAATGTCGTGCTCGCGGGTGTCTACCCGCAGGGCGAACTGGAGGACGCGGAGAACTCGCTGCGCGAACTCGCCGCTCTGTCGGAGACGGCGGGGGCGATGGTGCTCGACGCCGTCCTGCAGCGGCGTCCGCATCCGGACCCCGCGACATATCTGGGTAGCGGCAAGGCGCACGAGCTCCGTGATCTGGTCTCGGCTCTCGGAGCTGACACGGTCATCGCCGACACGGAACTCGCGCCCAGCCAGCGCCGCGCTCTGGAGGACGTGGTCAAGGTCAAGGTCATCGACCGCACGACGGTCATTCTCGACATCTTCAGCCAGCACGCGAAGAGTCGCGAGGGCAAGGCACAGGTCGAACTAGCGCAGCTCGAATACCTGCTCCCGCGTCTGCGCGGTTGGGGTGACTCGATGTCGCGCCAGGCCGGCGGGCAGGTCGGCGCCGGCGGTGCGGGTATGGGCTCGCGCGGTCCCGGCGAGACGAAGATCGAGTTGGACCGCCGGCGCATCCGTACGCGGATGGCCATGCTGCGCCGGCAGATCCGCGATTTCGCTCCCGCTCGCGAGGCGAAGCGAGCCGAGCGCACACGCAACACGATCCCGTCCGTCGCGATCGCCGGCTACACCAACGCCGGCAAGTCCAGCCTGCTCAACCGCCTGACCAGCGCCGGTGTTCTCGTCGAGAACGCGCTCTTCGCGACCCTGGACGCCACCGTCCGCCGGTCCGAGACCGCCGATGGACGCGTCTACACGCTGACGGACACAGTCGGCTTCGTCCGCAACCTGCCGCATCAGCTCGTCGAAGCATTCCGCTCAACGCTCGAAGAGGTCGCGGGCGCCGACGTCGTACTGCACGTCGTGGATGCCGCGCACCCCGACCCGGCCAGCCAGCTCACCACTGTCCGGCAGGTCATGGCCGAGGCGGGTGCGCGTGACGCTCACGAGATCGTCGTCTTCAACAAGGCCGACCTGCTCGAACCGGACGACCGGATGGTGCTGCGCGGTCTGGTGCCGGATGCGCTGTTCGTCTCGTCCCGCACGGGCGAGGGCATCGACGAACTGCGCGCGGCCGTCGAAGCAGCGCTGCCGCTGCCGGCGGTCGAGGTGCGCGCGCTCGT
>DMUE01000181.1 GCA_003476465.1 Microbacterium sp.
GGGCTGGATGCGGCCGCTCCCCGGCGCGATTAGAGCTGAATGCCGTGGTCTTCGTCGTTCACGCCGGCGTTCCGGCCGCGCCAGGACTCATAGGCGATGAGCCAACCGAGCGACACGGCGATGCCGATGACGATGCCGAGCCAGACATTGGAGAGACCGAAGCCGACCAGAGCCCCGGCAACGATGAGGCCGATGGTCCCGAGCAGCCACTGCACGCGGCCGCGCGGCCAGCGCCTCAGCCCCGTCTGGTTTCGTCCCGTCATGACGCCCAGCCTAGGGGTGCGCCGCGTTCGGCGGCGAGGTCACAGCGTCAGCGCGCGCGATGGTCCTCGGGATGCAGGCGGGGGCCGCGGCGAGGTTCGCGGGCTCCGCTCAGACGGATGAGACGGATCACGCGCTGGCGTTGACCTGCCCAGGGCTCGAGCAATTCGAGCATCCCGTCGTCGTCGACCCGATGGCCGGTCAGCGCATAGCCGACCTCGTGCGCCAGATGGTAGTCCCCGACGCTTACCGCGTCGGTGTCCCCGAACGCACGAATGCGGGTCTCTGCCGCGGTCCACGCCCCGACCCCCCGGACGCCCGTCAGCACGCGGTCGCGCCCGGGCCCGTCGCCCGCCCGCTCGGCCGACGCCACGAGCGAACCGCCGCGCCGCGCCGATTCGACAATCGCGCGTGATTGCGGTGGCTCCAGCCCGGCACGGTGCCACGACCACGACGGGATGGCGCGCCACCCCGCGATCGTCGGCGGAACGAACATCGGCATGGGCGTCGGGCCCGGCGCCGGATCGCCATGCCAGCACACCAGCCGCCGCCATGCGGCAAAAGCCTGGACGCCGGTGACCTTCTGCTCGATGATCGCCCCCGCGAGGGCGTCGAAGAGCAGGTCGGTGCGCCCGAGGCGCAGGCCGACGTGATGACGCACCGCCTCGCGCACGACGGGGTGCGGACCCGGCTCGAACGCCGCCGGATCATCGGCGGCCCCGCACAGATCGGGCAGTTGTGCCATCGCCCACGCGGCGCCCGGGCCCCATGCCGCCGCCCGTACGGCGCCTGACGAATCCTGACGCAACGCCACGGTCGCTGCCCCCTCGGGGGTGCGGCTGCCCCGCCAGATGACCGGCCCGTCACGGAGCAGGGTGGGATCACCCACGCCGCGTTGCTGAAACATCACGACGCGCGCGAGGTCGAGCGCATGCGCCGGACGGTAGACGGACTCCAGCGATGGCCCGGGCCGTTCGGCCTGTGCCGTCGCCCCTGCCGCGCCCATCGTCATGCGCTCACCCTAAACGCCGACTCCGACAGGGAGCCTGGAGCAGGTCAGAATCGATCGGGCGAGGGGGTCCCGTGGCCGTAGCGGATAGANNGACGAAACGAGTTCGGCGCGTTCGATCGTGCGTCCCTCGCGCAGGACGAGATACTGCAGCAGCTCGAACTCCTTGTAGGTGAACGCCGCGGATTCGCCGTCCAGCAGAACCTTCTTGCGGGAGATGTCAACGACGACACCGATCGTGGACGTCTCCGCCTCCCCATCGTCGCTCCTGCTGCGAGCCACCGCAGAAGGCTCGTGCAGGGCGAGACGGACGAGATCGACGTCCCGACCACCGGCATCGGTGGGCGCGAGCGCGACGGTGGCGTAGGTCTGGGCGTCGGGTGCCACGTCGGCGATGGTGCGACGGAGTGCCTCGACGAGCGTGGCGAGGCTGATGCCGGCCGCTGCCGCCTTCTGCTCGTCGAGTCCGACGTACAGGGCGAATCCGCGAGGCGTGCTGCGTGCTGTGGGACGCGCGTCGGTGTCGCGAGTGCTGGGCGAGGGGAGAACTTCGACCGGACGCAGATGGGCCGGGCGGGTGGGCGCTTCGAGAAGAGCGGTGTTCGACATGATGAGGTATTCCTCCGGATGGGAACCCTGGAGGTTCTCCGAGATGCTGCGATGTGCCGGCCTATGGCCGGGTGAGGGGTACCGGGCATCCCCACACTCGGTGGGGGCGGCACCCGGGGCCGACTCGGCCGCCTGTTCGGCGGCGCGGGGGCCCGGGCGGGTCACGGGATCAGCGACACATTCGGCAACACAGAGCAACGCGGCCGACGCTCATCATGCCGGCACTCCTGTTCGCCCCCCAGGCGGACACAGGGCGTGCGTTGTCAGTCATGCCGATGATTATCTCCGATCCATCGCACGCGTGTCAAACCGCGCGAACCGCACAACGGATATGTCTCGCTTTCAGGGTGCGCCCAGTCTCGACCTCGCGCGGCGGGCGTACGCTGTGCCGGTGACATCGCTGACCTTCACTCACGAACCGGATGCCTCGCGCTACACCCTGCACGACGGGTCGAACCTCGTCAGCGCCCTGGACTACCGCGACGACGGACGCACCGTCGCGCTCACCCGCGCGTACACCGTGCCCACCTTCCGTGGACACGGCTACGCGGGCGAGATCGTCGATCGCGCCGTGACCGTGCTCGAGCGCGCCGGCGACCGCCAGGTGCTCCCCGTGTGTTGGTACGTCGCGGAGTGGTTCGAGGCCCACCCCGAGCGCGGGGGAATTCTCGCCGGGCGCAGCCGCGCGTANNTCGCGCCGCCACCACCTCTATGCTGGCCGGGTGGATACGGAGCAGGTGTTCATCAACGTGGCGATCGTCTTCGAGGCGGTCGGAGCCCTGGCGATGATCATCGGCGCGGTCATCGCGATCGTGCTCGGCATCCGCACGCTCCGCCGCGGTGACGGCGGCAGCGCGGCGTTCACCACGCTGCGCACGACCTTTGGCGGAGCTATCCTGCTCGGCCTCGAAGTTCTCGTCGCCGCTGACCTGCTGCGCACGATAACGTCGAAGCCGTCGCTCGAGGACGCCCTGATCCTGGGCATAATCGTGCTCATCCGGACAATCCTCTCGATCTCCATCCAGATCGAGATCGAGGGCGTCCTCCCCTGGCGGCGAGCACTGCTCGGCAGCGGTGCGAGCGTCGTTTCGGGCGAGATCTCCCGCGACCGACGCGCCGGCGCCGGACGAGGCCCCCGCGACTGAGTCGCCCGGGGCCGAGCGCTACCCACCCGGGAGGGGGCCGTCAACCCCCTTGGCCGGCCGGCGGCGGGGAGCGATGGTGGGACGAGCCATCCGAAGTACCGATCCGAACTCCCGAGGAGATCCGATGAGCGCGTCCCGCGATAACGAACTTCCCGAGGGTGTCATCGACGCAGACCCGGTCGGCGGTTGGGAGAGCGGCGAAACGGCCGACGGCGAATCCGCGGAGCGGAACGCCGCGGCGATCGACTCGCCCGGGCTGAGCGATTCGGGGCTCCCGCGGAACACATCCGACGGAACGGATGCCACCGCCGACGGCCGGCAGCGACCTGCGGCGCCCGCCGCACCGGATGCGCCGATCGAAGGGGCCGAGGCGGGCCAGAGCGCAGATCCCGATCTGAGCGCAGACGAGGATGAGTCCTGATGGTCGATCTGCCCGAGGGCACGGCTCGTCCCGATCGCGACGAGGCCCACGACTCACCCATCGTCCGGACGGGCGACACCGTCCAGACCGGCCCGGCGATGGACATGAACGACAAGACGGCTTCGGAGAAGGTCGACGGCATCGTCGTGCAGACCCGGGCCGACCACGGTCCAGACGGGCCTGAGCGCAT
>DMUE01000220.1 GCA_003476465.1 Microbacterium sp.
GATGAGGGCTTGCGGATCTGGGTCCACTGGTCGATCGCCGCGGAGACGACGTCCACTCCGGGGCGGGGAAGCGTCACCGCGGTCCCTGCCGGGTCGACACCGTACTCTTCGGTGAAGAGCTCGCCGAGCGCGACGGAGTCATCGAGCGGACGGAAGCCGAACTGCGGCAGGATCTGCTGCGCAGCCGACGTCTGCAGGAACGCCGCGAACGCCGCGCCGGCCTCGGCCTGCACGGGAGTGACCCATTCCGCACCCAGCACCGTGATCGGGTTGTCCGACCACATCGATCCGCCCTCGGGGTAGATCGCGACGAGCTTCTCCTTCGGCGGCGTCAGCGTCTCGCCCGGCTGGACCGTGTGCGAGTCGGGGTTGCCTTGGTTGTAGTTCAGAAGCGAGGTCTCCTCGACCGCGACCGCCGAGACGTAGCCGGAGCCGCCGGCGCCGTTCTGGGTTTCGTCGTAGAGCGTGGTGAGCACCTTGCCGGTCGTGTCGCCGTAGTGGATGACGCACTCCTCAAAGACGCGCGAGAAGTCCGCCGCCGCTGCAACGTCGTCGGCGGTCAGGTCGGCGGTCTTGCCCGACGCCTCGTAGGACTGCATCAGGATCGCCGAGAGTCCGGTCGTGGACGTGTTCGGGTTGGTCTTGGAGATCTTGAACGACCCCCACACGTCTTTTCCGACGCTGCCCCAGCCGTTCGGATCGGAGCACAGCTGCTCGAGATCGGTGATGCTGATCGGAGACTGCGGATACCCGAGCGCTTTCGCCATCGCGGCCGGCATGCCGAAGACGACCGGCGTGCGCGTGAACGACTCGGGTTCGCCGACCAGGGCCGGTGAGCCCGCCGCCGCGACACGCTCGGTCCAGACGGTGGATGCCGGAGACCACAGCGTCGGCCACATTTCGCGGTTCTCGCTCGGCCACACCTCGTCGCTCGCGCTCAGAAAGCGCGTGGCATCGCCAGACGAGACGTTGATCGGCCGGACGGTCGCGCACGTGTCGAGCGCCTTCATCTCCGGTGAGTCCTTGAACCCCTTCGCGAGGGCGTCGAGCATGTTTACCTTCTCGGAGGAGGTCGCCACGACGATGTGCGTGCAGCCATCGTCGGCGAAATCACCGCCGTCACTGCCCCCGCCTTCGGAACCGCCCCCGAAGCATCCGCTCAGCGCGAGCATGGTGGTGAGGATGAGCGTCCCGGCGAGCCCGGAACGGAAGCCACGCCCACGCGACCGGGCGGGCGAAGACCCTCGAGTGTTGGCGACGATTCGCCCGGATTCGCCTGACATGCGCTCAGCCTACGTCTCGCTGAGCTTCGGCATGATGGCTAGCGTGGGCACGTACCGCACTTGCCGAGGAGGACTCCATGCCGGACCCATCGCCCCACGTCGCATCGCTCTCCGGGGGAGCATCGGTGTTCGAGAGCGAGTTGGGCAGCATCCAGCAGCTGACCCGGGACTCGTTCCCGATCCTCAAGCGAATGTCGATCAAGCGGATCCGGCTCGAGCCCGGAGCGATCCGGGAGCCGCAGTGGAACGTGAACGCCAACCAGCTCGCGTACGTCGTCTCGGGCACGGTGCTCGTCGCGATCCTGGGCAACGCCGACGCGTTCTCATCTTTCGTGGTCGGGCCCGGGCAGATGTACCACGTCGAATCGGGCGCGATCTATCACATCGAGAACGTCGGCGAGGGGGCCGCCGAGATCATCGCGGCGCTGCGATCGAGCCGGCCGCGGCACTTCTCGCTGCAGAGCAGCTTCAATGCGATGACGGATGCCGTGCTCGGCAACACCTATGACCTTCCGGCATCCGCCTTCGCAGCCTTCTCCCGCGGTGACGCCTCACAGCTCGTGCGCCGTGCGGGCGCTGCGCGCATCCCGGACTCGGCCGGCCTGCCGAACGCGAAGCTGTTCGACCTCGGCGGCCAGATCGCCCCGCTGGCGTACCCGTACGGGAGCGCGAAGCTCGCCCGCAAGCAGTACTGGGCAGCGCTCGAGGACCTCTCGATGTACTCGCTCACGATCGGCGGCACGGGCATGCGCGAGCCGCACTGGCATCCGGTCACCGCCGAGCTCGGCTACGTCCACCGCGGGCACGGCCGCATGACCGTGCTCTCGCCCGACGGAACTCTCGACACCTACGAGCTGAGCCCCGGTCAGGCGTACTTCATCCCGCGGGCTTACCCGCATCACATCGAGGCACTGGAGGATGACGGCATCCACTTCCTGATCTTCTTCGATCAGCCCACTCCGGGCGACATCGGCTACCGCGCGACGGCGTCAGCGTTCTCGCGCGAAGTGCTGTCGGCGGCGTTCGGGGTGCCCGACCGGGCTCTGCCGCGGTTCCCGTTCACGCCGATCGACCCGCTGATCGTCGGGCGGGCGAACCCGCGGGACCCTGTGGGCTGAGGCGAGTCAGCGCGGGAGGTCGGCTGAGGCCGGTCAGTCCGGGCCGAACCCGCACCGGTCGGCGACCCAGCGGAGGATCTCCCCGCGCATCGCCTCGGGGGCCGCGACCCCGACGACTCCTGAGGCGCCGTCGACCTCGACGAGCACGTTGAACACGGTGCCGCGCTTGTCTTCCATTCACGGCATGCGGGTCGCAGCGCAGCGGCACGATGGGCACGGACAGCAGGGTGGCGGCATCCGTCCCTGTCACAGTCAGAGCGAGAAGGAAGGGCGCCGGCTGGTCGGCGAACTGCGGCAGGTTGGTCGTCTGCACCTCGACCAGCGCGGCGGACTCGGTGCCGCCCGACGGCGTGGTCCCGAGCTGCAGCTCGGCGGGCAGCGGTGCGGCGCTCGGCGTGAACGCCGTCCACTTCAGGGTCGCGACGCGTGCCAGGTCGTGGCGCAGGCACTCCTTCTGGTGGATCAGCGTGGTGAACCCGAGCAGGTCGGCGACGTCGACCGTCGCGGTGCCGCCGCCCTCGAGGTCGAGCGTGACGCGGCTCGTTCGGGAGGCAGCATCCGGCTCGTCTTCGCATGCCGATTCGGGGAGGTCGAATCGCAGATCGACGGCGCGGCCCGCCGGGATCGTGCTCGTGCGGTCGCGGACCGCTTCACCGACGAACCAGTCGTCGGCGAAGGTCAGGCTCGTGATGACGAGATCGATGTCGGAGCCGTTGATGACCCGCACCTGCGCGCCGCGCTCGGCGACGTCGGACCGCAGCTGGAACAGCTCGACATGAATGCCGGCGTGCAGGGGTTCGGCGGCGGGGACGGGGATGGGCTGCGGGGTGCACGCGGCGAGCGCCGACACGAGCGTCACCGCTGCGGGCGCACCGCAACTCCTCCTCAACGCGGTGCGTGACACGGCGGCGCGGCGAATTTCCGCGACTCGCGCCGACCGCGAGCGGGCGCGAGGAGGAGTTATGGCACACCCACTCGACCCGACCGCCATCGCGCCCTACCGGCGGATGATCTCGCGGGCGACGGTGAAGTTCTCGAGCGCGACCGGGTCGATGTCGACGCCGATGCCGTGTCCGGTCGGCACGCGCACGTGTCCGTCCTCGAGCACCGCGGGCTCGGTCACGATGTCGAGCGTGTAGAACCGATTCGAGGCCGACACGTCGCCCGGCAGCGTGAAGCCCGGCAGGGCGGCGAGCGCGGCATTCGCGGCGCGCCCGATCCCGGTCTCGAGCATGCCCCCGCACCACACCGGGATGCCGGCATCCCGGCACAGGTCGTGGATCGCGACCGCCTCGAGGTAGCCGCCGACCCTGCCCGCCTTGATGTTGATGACCGATGCGGCGCCCAGCGCGAGCGCGTCGGCCGCGGCCTTGTGCGACACGATCGACTCGTCCAGGCAGACCGGCGTGCGCAGGTGTCGCGCGAGCGTCGCATGGTCGACGATGTCGTCCTCCTGCAGGGGCTGCTCGATCAGCAGCAGGTCGAACCTGTCGAGCTCGGCGAGCGAGTCGAGGTCGGCGAGCGTGTACGCGGAGTTCGCGTCGACCTGCAGCGGGATGCCGCCGAACGCGTCGCGCACGGCGGCGGTCTCGGCGATGTCGCGGCCGGGCTTGATCTTGAGCTTGATGCGGACATAGCCCTCGTCGAGGTAGCGCCGGACGACCTCGACCAGGGTCGCGGGATCACGCTGGATGCCGACGCTCACGCCACTGGGAACCCGATCGCGCACGGCGCCCAGGTACTCGCCGAGCGGGCGCCCCTCGGCGCGGAGGGCTGCGTCGAGCACGGCGAGCTCGAGCCCGGCCTTGGCCATGCGGTGGCCGACGAACGGCCTGAGGGTCTCGGCGACGTCTGCGGGCGCGATGCTGTGCCGGTCGAGCAGTGCGGGGACGAGCCAGCGCAGGGCGACATCCCAGGCTCCCTGC
>DMUE01000255.1:0-484 GCA_003476465.1 Microbacterium sp.
CACGTGCGTCGCGTGCGCGGCGAGGTCGGCATCCCGCTCGGCGATCGCCGTGGCGATCAGGCGGTGCTCCGCGACGGACGCGACGAGACGCTCGGGGATGTCGCGGGCGAGCCGCCGCACGCGCACGAGGTGGGTGCGCACCGTCCGCAACGCGGACGTGAGGTAGTCGTTGTCGACCGAGGCGTCGAGCTCGGCGTCGTAGCGGGCGATCAGCGCGTAATACGCGTCACGGCCGGCGTCGCCGCCGAGGCTGGAGCGCGCGAAGTCCTCGGCGAGTGCGGCGAATGCCGCGGAGTCGCCCCGGACCGCCGAAAGACGGGCGGCGGTCTCTTCGAGGGCACGTCGCAGCTCGAACAGCGCACGGATGTCGTCGACGTCGACATCGCTCACCACGGTCACCCGGGGCGATTGCTGCACGACGAGGCCGTCGGCGGCCAGCCGGCTGAGCGCTTCACGCAGCGGGGTGCGACTGACCCCGAGCCGG
>DMUE01000255.1:514-3260 GCA_003476465.1 Microbacterium sp.
TTCGGCACCGCGTGCGTATACACAACGGACAGGCACGCAGATTCTTCACAGGTATTCACAAACCTGTGAAATCGGCATACCCTCACGGGCATGTCCACGGTCATCCGTACGAGCGCCCTTACCAAGCACTACGGCCGTGTCCGCGCACTGGACGGTCTCGATCTCGAGGTGGAGTCCGGACAGGTCCACGGTTTCCTCGGACCCAACGGCTCCGGCAAGTCCACGACGATCCGCATCCTGCTCGGACTCGCCCGCGCCACCGCCGGCGAGGCGACCGTCTTCGGCGGCGACCCCTGGCGGGATTCGGTCGCCCTCCACCGGCGAATCGCAACCGTCCCGGGGGACGTCAGCGTGTGGCCGAATCTCTCAGGCGGCGAGACGGTCGATCTGCTGTCGCGAATGCGCGGAGCTGATCGCACAGACCCCGCCTTCCGCGACACCAAGGCTCGCCTGATGGAGGCTTTCCAGTTCGACCCGCGAAAGAAGGGCCGGGCGTATTCGAAGGGCAATCGGCAGAAGGTCGCCCTGATCGCGGCGTTCGCGGTGCCCGCCGAGCTGTACATCCTCGACGAGCCGACGAGCGGGCTCGATCCGCTCATGGAGGTCACGTTCCGGCGCGAGATCGCACGCGTTCGGGATGCCGGGGCAACGGTGCTGCTGTCCAGCCACATCCTCTCCGAAGTCGAGCAGCTGTGCGATCGCGTCAGCATCATCCGGGCGGGAAGGATCGTCGAGTCCGGCACACTCGCCGAGCTGCGGCACCTCACGCGCACCGAGGTGTCGTTCACCGTCACCGACGCGGCGGTCCTTACCGGCATCCCCGGTGCTCACGATGTGCGCGTCGCCGACGGACGCGCCCACCTGACCGTCGACAGCGACGCGATCGCAGGAACGCTACCCGCGCTTGGTGCTCTCGGCGTGCAGGGGCTGCGCATCGAACCGCCCTCGCTCGAAGACCTGTTCCTCCGCCACTACGGCGACGACCTGGGCGGCGGGGAGGAGACTGCCCAGCGCCGCACTCGGTCATCATGAACCGCTTCGCCGCACTGTACCGACAGCGCGTGCGCCGCGACGGCCTGCAGCTCGCGCTCTGGATCGGCGGCACGGCGCTTCTCGCCTTCGCCGCATACGCGGGTGTCATGGACTCCTTCGAGACCGAGCGCGATCGGCGATCACTGCTGGTCGCCGCGATCGCCAACCCCGTGATCCTGCTCTTCCGCGGCCTGCCGTCGGGCGCGGGCGAAGGCGCGTTCATCGGCTTCCTGATCGTGCCGTTCCTGTGCATGCTGGCGGCCTTCATGAGCTTGTTCCTGGCCGTGCGCCACACCCGCATGGAAGAGGAGACCGGGCGCGCCGAGCTGGTCGGCGGCACGCCCGCCGGCAGGATGCTGCCCACCGTGGTCACGATCGTGCACGGACTCGTCGCCGATGTCGTTCTGTCCCTGGTCTCCGCGTTCGCGCTGATCGCCGCCGGGCTGGAGGCGACGGGATCGCTCGTGGTCGGTGCAGCCGCCGGCACGGTCGGCGTCTTCTTTCTCGGCGTCGGCCTGTGCGCGGCGCAGTTCATGCGCACGTCCCGCGGCGCGAACACCACGTCGGTAACCGTACTGCTCGTGACGTACCTGCTCGCCGGCATCGGCAATGCGTCCGGCGCTCCGAGCGATGACCTTCAGCGGATGGAGAGTTCGTGGCTGACGTGGCTCTCGCCGTTCGGCTGGGCCGAGAACTCGCGGCCGTACGCCGACGACAACCTCTGGCCTCTGCTGCTGTGCGCGCTCGCCGGTCTCGCGTT
Source organism: Microbacterium sp. (assembly GCA_003476465.1). GTDB lineage: Bacteria > Actinomycetota > Actinomycetes > Actinomycetales > Microbacteriaceae > Microbacterium. The sequence continues at coordinate 2,307 of DMUE01000255.1, forward strand.
CGCCGGCACCGCGGTGGCGCTGCAGAGCCTCAGGGACGTGAACTCAAGCTTTATCGCGGAGCGCGCCGGCCGCGTCGACGCTCGTCCGGCCTTGCGCTCCACGACCGCTCTGGTCTGGCGGCTGTCGGCCGGCTCGATCATCGGGTGGGCGATCGGCGGCGCACTCTCGGGACTGCTCGCCACGACCCTCGGGACAGTGGTGCAGGAGGTGGGCGCCGACAACCCGGCGATCAAAGCGATCCTCGCCCAGATTGCGAGTCAGCAGGGGTCGATCGAGCAGGGCGTGCTCACGACGTTCTTCGTGATGATCGGCATCCTCGCCGCGTGCGCTGGAGTGCAGACGATCACGCGCGCACGGCAGGAGGAGTCGCATGGCACCGCCGAGATCGTGCTCGCGACCCCGACCGACCGGGTCCGCTGGCTCGCCGACTTCGTGATCGTCGGCTTCGCCGCGATCGTGATCATCCTCGCGGCGGGACTCGCCGCGGCATCCGTCGGCATCGCGATCAGCGACGGCGACTCAGGTCTGTACCGCGGCGCCGTGACCGTCGCCCTCGGTCAGGTGGCGGCAGCGAGCGTCTTCCTCGTCGTGACGGCCCTCGTCTTCGTGGTCGCGCCGCACGCGAGCACCGTCGTCGGGTGGACGCTCGTGGTGCTCGCTGCGGTCGTGGGTCTGTTCGGGCCGATCGTCGGGATGCCCGAAGCCGTCACGTGGCTGTCGCCGGTCGCAGCGGCGCCCGTTCCGGTGGCCGACGGAGTCGATGTGCGCGGGCTGTGGTGGCTGCTCGGGGTGATCGTCGTCACCGGCGCTGCCGCGCTCGGTCTCATGCGGCGTCGCGAACTGGCGGCGGGAGGATGAGCGGCGCTCCGCCTCACAGACCCGCTTTCGCGAGGTGCTCCTCGAGCGCATCGAGCGCGGGACGCTGACCATTGACGAGGCGCTCGCGGGCGGCA
>DMUE01000192.1:0-2142 GCA_003476465.1 Microbacterium sp.
TAAGCCGTATGAGAAGCGCGATGGCAACTCGTCGCGTCCGCCGTACACCAAGCGCGATGGTGATACTTCGCGTAGGCCTTACGAGAAGCGCGATAGCAATCCGTCACGCCCGCCTTATGCGAAGCGCGACGGTGGCGCCGCGCGTCGTCCGTACGAGAACCGCGATGGCGGGGGTTCGCGGCCGCCCTACGAGCGCCGGGACGGCAATCCTGCTCGCCCGGCGTACAACCGCAGCGACGCTCCGCCGCGCGACCGTGACCGCGACCGTGACTTCGAGCCACGCATCCCCGATCCTTTCCTTCCGGAGGATGTCACCGCGCGCGATCTCCACCCGAGCGCGCGCAACGAACTGCGCACCCTCAGCAAGGAGAACGCGGACACGGTCGGCCGCCACCTGGCGATGGCCGTTCGGTTGATCGACGAAGACCCCGCGCTCGCGCATGACCACGCGCTGGCCGCTTCGCGAAAGGCGGGTCGCGTCGCTGTTGTTCGCGAGTCACTCGCCATCACCGCCTACGCGACCGGTGATTTCGCCCTCGCGCTTCGCGAGTTGCGCACCTACCGCAGAATCTCGGGCAGCGACGACCAGATCGCCATGATGGTCGACAGCGAGCGCGGTGTCGACCGTCCCGACCGTGCGCTCGAGGTCGGTCGCTCGGTCGACCGCGAATCCCTGCCGGTGGAGACACGCGTCGAACTGGCGGTGGCGATGTCCGGTGCACGCCTTGATCTCGGCGATCCCGAGCGCGCACTGCGTGAGCTCGATATCCCCGAGCTCGACCCCGATGTCGCCTTTCCCTGGAGCCCGGGCCTGTTCGCTGCGCGCGCTGCCGTGCTCGAGGAGCTGGGCCGCGCGGACGAGTCCGCGCGCTGGACCCGCCTCGCGGAGATCGCCGAGGCCGCGCTCGAAGGCGACGGCTCGGATGACGTGCTCGAGATCGACGAGATCGAAGAGCTCGACATCGAGGACGACGTTGACCAGGACGAGGACGAACTGATGATCGTCGATGAGGCTGCAGACGAGCGGCTCCCCGCATCCGCCGAGGCCGACGAACCGGGTGAAGACGCGCCGCACGACGGCGAGGCATCCGACTGATGGCACTGCTCGGCCGGCCGAGCCCGACGCCGCTCGATGGTGTGGACGCGGTCCTCGCGGACCTCGACGGCGTCGTGTATGCCGGGCATCAGGCGATTCCGCATGCCGTGGAGGCGCTGAACTCCGCAGGACGGACGTGTCGCCTCGGGTACATCACCAACAATGCCTCCCGCACGGATGCCGCCGTCGCCCGGCAGCTGCGCGAACTCGGGCTCGCGGCCCAGCCGGAAGACGTCATCACCAGCCCGCAGGCAGCTATGCGTCTGCTGCGCGACATGCTTCCCACGGGTTCCCGCGTGCTGGTCGTGGGGGGAGAGGGCCTGACTGTCGAGGTCGAGAAGTCCGGCTTCGTCGTGACGCGCAGCGCTGAGGATGCTCCGGCCGCCGTCGTCCAGGGGTTCGCCCCCGACGTCGCCTGGCGTGACCTCGCCGAGGCGGCGTTCGCGCTTGCGCTGCCGGAGGAGGAGGGCGGCATTCCCTGGGTCGCGACGAACACCGACTGGACGATCCCGCAGGCACGCGGCATCGCCCCGGGCAACGGCACGCTCGTGTCGGCCGTACACACGGCGGTGGGGCGCCTGGCGACCGTCGCGGGCAAACCCGAAGTGCCGATCTTCACCGAGGCGATCGCGCGACTCGGAGCGAAGCATCCTTTGTTCATCGGCGACCGCCTCGACACCGATATCCTGGGTGCGCAGCGTGCGGGCATCGCCTCGGCCCTCGTGCTGACCGGCATCGATAGGCCCAAGCACGTGCTCGCCGCGCCCCCCGGTTCACGGCCCGACTTCATCCTCGCCGACTTGCGCGAGCTGTCGGAGTCGTACCCGCTCGCCAGGACACGCGGCAAGGACGGCGCCGTCACGGTCGGCGACTCCACTGTGCGCATCGCCGGCAACGACGTCGAGATCGTGGCCGAGGGATCTTGTCAGATCAACCTGCTCCGCGCCGCGGCGCGCGCGATCTGGGATTGCGGACGCGCGATCTACGGGCTCCGCGTTCCCGAGCGGCTCTACGACGACCCCTTCCGCGCAGCGCGTTGATCAGGC
>DMUE01000192.1:2150-2697 GCA_003476465.1 Microbacterium sp.
CGGCGAGCGATGAGTGAGCGTCTGGATGCCGAGTTGGCGGCGCGCGGATTGGCGCGCTCACGCACACACGCGGCGAGCCTCATCAACGACGGACTCGTGACCGTCGACGGTCGCCCCGTCGTGAAGTCGTCGGTCAAGGTCGAGGCCACGTCGGTGGTCGAGGTCGCCGAGTTCGATCACTACGTCAGCCGCGCTGCACACAAGCTCATCGCGGCTCTCGATTCGTTCCCGGTCGAGGTTTCCGGACGCCTCGCCCTTGATATGGGTGCCTCCACGGGTGGGTTCACGCAGGTGCTCCGCGAGCGCGGTGCAGATCCGGTGATCGCGGTCGACGTCGGGCACGGTCAGTTGTCTCAGCGCATTCGGGACGACACCGGTGTCGTCCCGGCCGAGGGCTATAACGTCCGCGACATGACGCCGGAGTCCCTCGCATGCGTCAGCGGGGTCGCGCGTCGACCGGAGCTCATCACCGGCGACCTGTCATTCATCTCCCTGGGACTCGTGCTGCCCGCGGTGCGCGCCACGATCGATACGCACGGCGACGCCC
>DMUE01000116.1 GCA_003476465.1 Microbacterium sp.
TGAAGAGTCTACCAGTCGAGCGACCCCGCGGTCCATCGGGCCCTCCTCCTGGCCGCCGGACCGCCGCATAGCGCCGGATTTCGGACGCGGCATCCCCGCTTCGCATGCGGGCCGATCAGGCCTGGAAGACGCCCTGAAGGTCGAGCGTGATCGTGACGTCCTTGCCGACGAGCACGCCGCCGGACTCGAGCGCGGCGTTCCAGGTCAGGCCGAAGTCCTCGCGGTTGATGACGGTCTTCGCCGTCGCGCCCGCCTTGTAGTTGCCCATCGGGTCGCTGCCGAAGCCGCCGAAGTCGAACTCGAAGGTGACGGGCTTGGTCGTGTCGCGGATGGTCAGGTCGCCGTCGACGAGCATCTCGCCCTTCTCGACGCGGACTCCGGTCGAGACGAAGTCGATCGACGGATAGGTCTCGACGTCGAAGAAATCCGCGGAGCGCAGGTGCGCGTCGCGACCCTCGTCCTTCGTGTTGATCGATGCCGCGTCGACGTGCGCCTGAACCTTGGCCTCGAGCGGGTTCTCCGGGGCGATGAGCGTCGCGCTCTTGATTCCGAAGTGACCGCGAACCTTCGAGATCATCATGTGGCGGACTGTGAAGCTGACGTCGCTGTGGCTGGGGTCGAGCACCCAGGTACCGGCGCGGTAGCCGGGGATCTCAACGGGGGCGGTGGTGGTCTCGGTCATGTCTCTCCTTGGAGTGAGGTGGGTGATCTGGCCGACAGGGCGGCACATCTCAGTCGAAAACCCGGTGATCCCAGATTCCATTCCCATGAATGGAGAATTCATGAAGAAGGGCTCGGATGCCGCAGCACCCGAGCCCTGTCGACGTTCGTCGGGTCAGCCGACCGAGATCAGGTCGATGACGAAGATCAGGGTCTTGCCTCCGAGGAAGTGCCCGCCCTCGGGGCCGTAGCCAAGGTCCGGCGGGATCACCAGTTCGCGACGGCCGCCGACCTTCATCCCGGGGATGCCGTCCTGCCAGCCCTGGATCAGGCCTCGAAGCGAAAACTGGATGCTTTCGCCATGGTTCCACGATGAGTCGAACTCCTCGCCGGTCTCGTACTCCACGCCGGCGTAGTGGACCCTCACGGTGTCACCGGGCTTGGCCTCGGCGCCGTCTCCCACGATCAGGTCGCGGATGACGAGTTCTTCGGGTGCAGGGCCCTCGGGGGCGTCGATCTCGGGCTTGGTGCGGTCATCTGTCATGAGTCCATCCAACCCGAGCACCCGCCGCTGGTCAACGCGAGCAGGCCCCGACGCCCTTGACAGTCCGCCCCGCCCACGCCACGCTGAAGGCAGACCAACTCAGCGCCCGGTCATCACGCAGGCCTTGCCGCGAACGCCGGGCGCTGGGTCTTTCTCCGGGTCGCTACGGCGCGAACATCGCCGCCCGCGCGGCAGTCGTACGCGCCAGAAGCACCTGCTCGTCATCCCTTGCGTTCGGGTCGCGTCCCGTGATCGCGCGCTGGCGAGCAGCCGCCAGAGCCGTGGCGTCGGCGATGAAGGTCTTCATGATGCCGGTGCGATCGCCGCGCAGACCGGCCGCCCATGCCAGCGCGGCCTTGCGTCCCGGTGCGGTCGCCAGCATGTCCACCTCCTGCGGGGTGAACCAGCCCGCCGCCGCATAGTCGCCGAGCCGGGATCGCGTGACGCGCGCCTCCTCGCGGCGCAGGGCGATGACCCCGAGAATGCAGCCCAGGAACAGCGGAACCTGGAGCGTGAGGTACAGCAGGAAGAAGTCGCCGAACACCGCGGACCCGTTCCACAGGGCGTGCAGGGACATCGCTGCCAGCATGCCGAGCACCCACGGCCCGATCGCGCGGCGGGCGCTCACGCCGCGTCGCGCCGCCAACCCGAGGGCGAAGCCGGTGAGGCTCGTGAACATCACATGGGCGAACGGGGAGAGGATGCCGCGGACGAAGAATGTCGTGGTCAGGTCGACCACTCCTCCGTCGATGAAACTGATCGCAAAGTACTGGATGTTCTCCGTGAACGCGAAACCCGCGCCGATCAGCGCGCCGTAGACCACGCCGTCGACTGGGCCGTCGAAGGCCCGGCGGGCGGTCACGAAGATCAGATAGACGCCCAGGCCCTTCGCGAACTCCTCCACGATCGGCGCCTGCACCACGGCGGAGAACGCGTCGCGCATCGGCGAGTCGTCCACTCCCAGGACGAGCGTCACGAGCAGGTCGACGCCGAGGGTGATGCCGACGGCGGCGACCGCGCCCCAGGCGACGGCGAGCACGAGAATTCCTCGCGGCTCCGGCTCCCACCGGTCGATGAGGCGGACGGCGAACAGCACCGCCGCGAGCGGAACGAAGGCGAGCAGCATCCCGATGATCGATGCGGCCGGGCCGATGGCGCTGAGGAAGTAGCCCACCAGTCCGACCAGGATCAGCACGAGCACGCCGATGAGCCAGATCGGCGCGGTCCGCCCGGCACGCGGCGCGACCGGAACGGCCGCGGGCGGCGCCGGCGCGGGGACGATCGATGCCCCCTGCGACATGCGCGGCTGCGCGAGTGCCGAGGCGAACGTCGGGGGTGTCAGCGAGGGGCGGAGGGGCTCGTTCCGGGCGTCGGGTTGCCGGGGGTCATGCGTCATGCGCACAGCATAGGGGTGCACGCCAGGTGCCGCGCAGGCACCGGGCGCCGGTAGCGTGGAACAATGCGCTTCGCCCACCTCTCCCTGCCGGGGTTCGCAGAACCTCGCCTCGCTGTGGTGGACGATGAGACGGCGATCGTCGTGCAGGAGCTGTTTCCTGGAGCCCCCCGGTTCCTCGAGGAGCTGATCGCCGGCGGCGACGAACGCCTCGACCGGGTGCGCGAGGCCGCGGACGCCGGCCTGCGGCATCCGCTCGCGGAGGCGACCTACGCATCCGCGCTCCTCACACCGCCGGTGATCCTGGCGGTCGGGCTCAACTACGCCGCGCACTCCGGTGAGCTGGGACTGAAGACGGATTCCACACCGACGGTATTCGGGCTGTGGCCGAACTCGCTGGCCGGCCACGACGCTACGGCGACCTGGCCGCGCTCGCTC
>DMUE01000107.1 GCA_003476465.1 Microbacterium sp.
CCCGCGCCCTTCGACCCGCGCCCTTCGACCCGCGCCCTTCGACCCGCGCCCTTCGACCCGCACCCTTCGACCCGCCCCCTTCGACACAGTCGGGGAGCGTGAGAGCCCCCGCACGATAGCTGTGCCGTCCTCGCGGCCGGTGAGCCCGCCGAAGCGACCAGCCCCAGCGGCCAGCTGAAGCGACCAGCCCCAGCGACCAGCCCCAGCGGTGGTGGATCAGAGCGCGGCGGGGGCGGGTGCCCCCGCCGCTGCGGCGTGCCGAGCGGAGCCGGTCGCGCGCACAGCGCCGCGCGATCGGATCGGGTGACCCTGCGACGTCAGGCAGCGGCCCGTTTCCAGGTCCCACTTCCAGTCGTGGAGGCTGCAGGTCAGGATCCCGTCCTCGATCTTGCCGGTCTTGGTCAGGTCGGCGCGCAGGTGCGGGCAGCGACGCTGCACAACCCAGTCGCCGAGCTCGACGTCCTCGGTCTGATCGGTCTGCTCGGCGTACCAGTTCTCGACGTACTCGATCCGGTCGCGCGAGAGGCACTTCAGGAACGTGGTCAGGAACTCGTTGAACTTCCCGCTGCGCCCGACGTCGAACTGCATCGAGAGGAGGATCGAGTTCGACCAGTCGATCTCGTGGTCGCGGATGTTCGTCGAGACGAGGTCAGCTGGGATCGTGTACCAGTAGATGCACTCGTCGTCGTCGAATTCGCGGACTTTCGCCTTCGGGAAGTCCACGACCATGTCGAGCTCTCCGATGCGGAACCGGACCGTGCCACCGACGCCGTCGCGGATCGTCCGCGCCCGGCGCAGCAGCGGCTCCCACCACGCCTTGATCGCGGCGAGCATCTCATCGGGCGCGAGGATCGGGGCCCTTGTCGCCTCTTCGGCCCGTACCTCGTCCTGTCGGGAGTCGCGCTGTTCGGCGAGATAGTCCCACTTCTCGCCGAAGATGTGCTCGATCTCGGCATCGGTGTAGAGCGTCTGCGCGACCTGGAGCTCGCCCCCGTCCAGGTCGACCTGCGTGCCCGGCAGGAACAGGTAGCCCGCCTGGTCCGGTCGTTCCCGGGCCAGGTGCTCGAGAAACTGCCGCTGGTCGGTGAAGATCGAGTCGTCCTGCTGCCCGAGCCCGTTGTAGCGGAACAGCTCTTCGCGCAGGAACATCGGCGGGCCGGCCATCGGGAAGACGTGCGGAGCGTCGACTTTGTCGATGTAGTACATCGCGCGCTTGTTCTGCGCGTCGCGCTTGAGGTGCGCGAACTTCTGCTTCGCGTCCTGCGGCAGGTCGTACACCATGGGCCACCAGATCGCGCCCGACACCTGCGTGAAATACGCCTCCGGCTTCGAGAACGCCAGCAGCTTCTCAAGGTCCAGGGGGTGCGAGTCGTTCTGGTTCAGAATGCTCGCGGTGCCGTCGTCGACGCTCAGCGACGAGTCGCCGATCGGCCCGTCGCTGGGCGCACGGAGCGGTGTCACCATGATCTTCAGCTCGCCGAACTCGAGGGTTTCGCCGTTCGGGGTGTAGATGATGTTGTCGTATCCGAGCGCCCGCAGGTCGTTCTCGAGGTCGTCGGTCGGGTAATCGGGAAGCAGAACGCGGATGTCTTTACGGACGTATCGCTCCAGCATCTGCGGATCGAAGTGATCCCGGTGCCGGTGCGAGATGTACAGGAAGTCCGCCGCGCCGAACCGCTCCCACTCCAGGNNTCCGACAGCCCTCGATTCTACGCAGGCGGTCCTGGGACCCGGGTGAACGGGGCCGTGAGACCATCTGTGCACGCGACGGGATATCCACGGCAACCGTCCTTCCAGGCCGCCGAGCACCGCGCACAGCGCGAACATCCGGAAGGAACGATCCGTGCTGAACCCGCAGAACCGGCACGTACGTGGGACCTTCGGGTGCGTCGTTCCTCCGAGATGCCCGCCGATCCGCCGGACTCCGACGAATCTGGCCGACGAATCTGGCCGGGGATCAGGCAGAGCGAGCGATGCGCGCGAGCACTCCGTGCACGAACGCCCCCGAGTCGTCGGTGGAGAACTCCTTCGCCAACTCCACGGCTTCGTCGATCGCGACCGCTGTCGGAATGCCGTCGTTGTGCAAGAGCTCCCACACGCCGATCCGCAGCAGGGCGCGGTCCACAGCGGGCATCCGCTCGATCTTCCAGTCGCGGCTATGGGTCGTGATCAGTTCGTCGATCTCATCGCCGTGATCGATGACACCGTCCACGACCTCACGGGCATAGAGCCAGGAGGCCTCGCGTGCCGGTTCGCTCGCGGCTCGTTGCGCCTCGGCGGCGAGGATGACACCGGGTTCTTCGCCGCGGACATCCGCCTGGAAGAGGATGTCGAGTGCGCGCTTGCGCGCCTTGGTCCGAGCGCTCACCCGGTCAGCTCACGCGGCCGAGGTAGTCGCCCGTGCGGGTGTCGACCTTGACCTTCGTTCCGGTTTCGAGGAACAGCGGCACCTGGATCTCGTACCCGGTCTCGAGCGTCGCGGGCTTGGTGCCCGCCGACGAGCGGTCGCCCTGCAGGCCGGGCTCGGTGTACGTGATCTCGAGGACGACGGATGCCGGGAGCTCGACGTAGAGGGGGTTGCCGTTGTTCAGCGCGATCTGGACCTGCTGGTTCTCGAGCAGGAAGTTCTTCGCCTCACCGACTGTCGCGGCGGCGACCGTGAGCTGGTCGTAGTCGGCGGTGTCCATGAAGACGAAGTTATCGCCGTCGTTGTACAGGTATGTGAAGTCACGGCGGTCGACGTTCTCGATCTCGATCTTCGCCCCCGCGTTGTAGGTGCGGTCGACGGTCTTGCCCGAGACGACGTTCTTGAGCTTGGTGCGCACGAACGCGCCGCCCTTGCCGGGCTTGACGTGCTGGAACTCGATCACGTTCCACAACTGCCCGTCGATGCTGAGGACGACGCCGTTGCGGATGTCTGCGGTGGATGCCATGTTCGAGGATTTCCGTTCGTGTGTGGGGCGCGGTGCTCACGCGCCCCGTTCGGTGCCCGGTCGGGGCGCGGAAGGGCGAGCCGACGCTCGATTCTACGCCGATGGCGTGGATCAGCCGCCCGCTATGCCCGTGATCGCGTCGACCAGGAGGCCCACGGCTGTGGGATATCCCGCGAGGCCCTCACCGATCACGTGCACCGCGGCGACGTCGCGGATATAGGAATGATGGCGGAACTCCTCGCGTTCGTAGACGTTCGAGATGTGCACCTCGGCGACTGGGAGCGCCACCGCCGAGAGGGCGTCGCGCAAAACGACCGAGGTATGCGTCAGCCCGCCCGGGTTGATGACGATGCCCGAGCAGTCCTCGCGTGCCGCATGGATCGCGTCGATCAGCACACCCTCGTGATTGCTCTGCACCGCGCGGACGTCGAAGCCGCGTCGCGCCGCCGCATCCGCCGTGAGCTTCTCGAGATCCGCCAACGTCGACCAGCCGTAGATCTGCGGCTCGCGCGTGCCCAGCAGGTTGAGATTGGGCCCGTTGACGAGCAGGAGCCGGCGGTGCGCAGTCATGCTG
>DMUE01000032.1 GCA_003476465.1 Microbacterium sp.
CGCGCTCGGCGGCACCGGCGCGCACAGGACCGGCCTCCCACCATGCCGACTGCACCAGCAGTCGCGAGGCGGCGCGATCCGCCTTCAGATCCACGCGGCCGACGAGTTCGTCCTCGAGCAGAACCGGCAGAGAGTAGTAGCCGTAGCGCCGCTGAGGTGCCGGCGTGTAGATCTCGATGCGGTAGTCGAAGCCGAACAGGCGCTGAGCGCGGTCGCGGAACCACACCATCGGATCGAACGGGGTGAGGACAGTTGTAGCGGAGATGCGTCGGGGGAGCGTCGCGTCGCGATGTATCCACGCCGGGAGCGGTCTGCCGCCCCGGTCCCAGGACTCGACCCGCACGGGAACGAGTTCGCCGCTCTCGACCAGCTCGGAGATCGCACTCTTGACCGCTTGACGATCGCGCAGCCGCCAGTAGTCGTCCAGATCGGCCTCTGTCGCCACGCCGTACGCGGAGGCCGCCCGCGCCACGAGTTCGCGCAGGGCATCGGGACGCGATACTTCGCGCTGCAGCGCCGCCGCGGGGATGACGTCCGCGGCGAGCGCATACCGGCGCTCGAATCCGCGGCGCCCGGCCACCGCCACCTCGCCGATCAGCCACAGGTACTCGAGCGCGCGCTTCACGTCGTCCCAGTCCCACCAGGACCCCCGTGCGCCGCTTCGGGAATCGTGCTCGATCTCTGCGGGGCGCAGCGGCCCACGGGCTCGGAGTTCGTCCCGCACCCAGTCCACGATGGGCAGGTTCTCGGCGAACCACGTCCCGGGAGCGGTGAAGCGTGCGCGGTGGTCGTCCATCCGAAAACGGAACAGACGCCAATCGGATGCCGGGATGAAAGCGGCCACATGCGCCCAGAACTCGACATAGGGCGCCTGCGGGGCGAAGAGCAGGCCGTCCAGCAGCGCGGTGTCATACGGCCCCAGGCGGGAGAACAGCGGCAGGTAATGGGACCGCGCGAAGACGTTCACCGAGTCGATCTGCAGTGTGTGCATCCTGCCCAGCATCCCGATCAGCTGGCGCGTTCCGGGGCCCGATCGCCCCGTCGACATCGTCCCGGGGCGCGACGCCCGGGAGGGGCGGCCGAAGCCCTGGGCGGCCAGCGCCACCCGTCGCGCCTCGGACGCGCTCAGCGACTCTTTCATCGGCGCCAGCCTAGCCGCGACATCCGACATCGCTCCCTCGAATACGCATTGCCGCTCCCGTATGGCCGGACTCCTAGACTTGCCGGGTGAGCGAAACGCCCGAGTCTCCCCGTCGACGGCTGATCGACGTGCTTCGGGAACGCACGGTGACGAGCGACCTGACTCCGCCGGTCCCGCGCGGCCTGCGAATCGCTGCCGCGTACGCATGGCGGGTGATCGTGATCGCGGCTGCCGCCGCCATCGTGATCTGGCTTGTCATCCAGTTAAAGCTCATCGTCATCCCGCTCCTCGTCGGCATCCTCGTCACCGCGCTGCTGTGGCCTGCATTCGCCTGGTTGCTCCGGCACCGCCTGCCGCGCTGGATCGCGATCATCGTTGCGGTCCTGGGCACCCTGGCCGCGGTCTCGGGGCTCATCTGGCTCGTCGTCTGGCAGGTCAGCCTGCAGTGGCAGAGCGTGCGCGACCGGACGATCGAGGCCCTCGGCGAGTTCCGTCAGTACTTGATCGACGGACCGCTCCACCTCACCTCCGCACAGATCGACCAAGCACTCGTCCAGGCCTGGGTCGTCATCCAGGAGCAGGCGCAGCTCCTCCTGTCGGGCGCGCTGGCCGTCGGATCCACCGTGGGCCAGGTCGCCGTCGGTGCCCTGCTCACGCTCTTCATCTTGCTCTGCACCCTCGCGGACGGCGGCGGCATCTGGAAGTGGACTCTGCGGCTCTTCCCCCGCGCGGCGCGCCGACCGGTGGACGCAGCGGCGCGCGCCGGGTGGATCACCGTCGTGAATTTTGCGCGAACCCAGTTGCTGGTGGCATCCATAGACGCCGTCGGCATCGGCCTGGGCGCGGCGCTGCTCGGTGTGCCGCTCGCGATCCCGGTCGCCGTGCTGGTCTTCCTCGGGGCGTTCATCCCGATCGTGGGCGCCGTGGTGACGGGCGCCGTCGCCGTCTTCCTCGCGCTCGTCTACAACGGGCCCCTCATCGCCGTGTTGATGCTGGCCGTCGTGCTCGGCGTTCAGCAGATCGAGGGCCACATCCTCCAGCCGCTCCTGATGGGTGCGGCCGTGAAGGTCCATCCGTTGGGCGTCGTCCTCGTCGTCGCGGGCGGCGCATTGGTCGGGGGGATCCCCGGGGCGCTGTTCGCGGTGCCCCTGGCCGCCTTCGTCAACGTCTTCGTGGTGTACATCGGGTCGCGAGCGTGGGAGCGACCGCACTCCGCCATGCCGGGCGAATTCATCTGGAGCACCGTTCCACGAACCAGGAGGACACGTTCCATGGGTACGAAGGGATGACCGCCGTCGAGCCGCGCGGGCTGACCGTTCCGCTTCTGTCGGAGTACGAGGACGCCGCGGAGGGTCTGCGCGGTGTCGTGAGTCACACTCCGCTGGAGTTCTCGCAACATCTGACCGAGGTCCTGGGCGTTCCCGTGCACCTGAAGCTTGAGAACCTGCAGCGGACGGGATCGTTCAAGATCCGCGGGGCCACGCACCGTCTGTCCCGCCTCACGGCGGAGGAACGCGCGCGCGGCGTGGTCGCCGCATCCGCCGGCAACCACGCGCAGGGTGTGGCGCTGGCGGCGCAGGCGCTCGGCATCCCCGCAACGATCTTCATGCCCCTCGGCGTACCCGTGCCCAAGCTCCTGGCAACCCGCGGCTACGGTGCGGAGGTGATTCTCGAGGGTGCCACCGTGGACACGCCGCTTCGTCTCGCCGCGGAGTTCTCGGAGCGGACGGGCGCCGTGCTGATCCCGCCCTTCAACCATCGCGATATCATCGTCGGTCAGGGCACGCTCGGGCTCGAGATCGTGCACGACCTGTCCGATGTCGAAACGATCGTCTTGGGTATCGGTGGCGGGGGTCTCATCGCCGGCGTCGCGGGTGCGGTGAAAGCGCTCGCGGCGGCGGAAGGCCGCCGGGTGCGGATAATCGGCGTCCAGGCCGAGAACGCAGCGCCCTACCCCGCTTCGCTGCGCGCCGGACACCCGATCGAGATCGAGACCCGCCCCACGATCGCCGACGGAATCCTGGTCGGCCGACCGGGGGACATCCCGTTCGCGATGATCCAGGAGCTCGTCGACGACGTGGTCACGGTGACCGACGACGACATCGCCCGCGCGATGCTCGTGCTTCTCGAGCGCGCGAAGGTCGTGGTCGAGCCCGCTGGAGCCGTCGGGGTAGCCGCAATCCTCGCGGGCAAGGTCGAGGCGCACGGTCCGACCGTCTCGGTGCTCTCGGGCGGCAACATCGACCCGCTGCTGCTGCAGCGCGTCGTCGCGCACGGGCTCGCAGCATCCGGCCGTTATATGAGCATGCGCATCCCGTTACCGGATCGTCCGGGCCAGCTGTCGCGCGTGTCGGAGGTGATCGCGGAGGCCGGGGCGAACGTTATCGAGGTGTTGCACACCCGGCACGGGCAGGGGCTGCAGATCAGCGAGGTCGTGCTGCAGATCAGCGTGGAGACGCGCGGCGAGGATCACAAGGCACTCACGTTGCAGACCCTGCGTGACGCCGGCTTCCATCCCGTGGTCGCTCCCGACTGATCTCACGGGACGCGGCGGAGCTACTGGCCGGTGTAGGTCTCCACCTGCACGATCTCGACCGTCATCTCCCGGCCGTTCGGAGTCGCGTAGCTGGTCGTGTCGCCCTCGCTCTTGCCGAGGATGGCCGCGCCGATCGGGCTTGCCTCGCTGTAGACGTCGAGCGACGAATCGGCGGCGAGTTCGCGGTTGGCCAGGAGGAACCGCAGTTCACGACCGGCGACCTTCGCGGTGACGATCGTGCCCGGAAGCACCGTCCCGGTGGATGTCGGCGCATCGCCCACGACGGCGGTCTTCAGCAGCTGTTGCAGGTTGCGGATGCGCGCCTCGATGCGACCCTGCTCGTCCTTCGCGGCGTGGTAGCCGCCGTTCTCCTTGAGATCGCCCTCCTCGCGTGCCGCCTCGATGCGCTGGGCGATCTCTTCCCGCCCGTTCGTCGCGAGCGTCTCGAGCTCGGCGGCCAGACGGTCGTAGGCATCCTGTGTGAGGAAGGTCACGGGTGCGTCGTTCGACACGGCGTTCTCCTTCGGTCGTTTTCGTTCGTGCATCTCGTCCGCATGAGCGGCGACGAACGCGGGCCCATATGCCGAACGCCCCGGCATCGAGCCAGGGCGCACAAAGTGGTCCGGTCAGCCTAAGGGAGCCAGCAGGAGTTCACCAAACCCGTGGTCGCGAGCCCCACCGTGGGGACCGAGACCTCGTGGGCGCGCGTCTGCTCCTGACGGGGAGGATAGACGACGACCTTCCACCCCACGATCCCGAAGTCGGCGTCGAGAGCCTCGATGACACAGGCGACCTCACGATCTGCGTTGCCGGTGATCTGGAACGACACCTGCACGCTGTGTCGGTCGACGACCGAGAACGCCAAGACATCCGAGTCGACGCTTGCGGCCGCGTTCGAGACGGTCGACCACGCCAGGGCACCGACCACCGCGACCGAGACCGTTCCGAGCGCGGTCCATGCCACCGCGCGCCGACCGCGGCGGCGAGAGCGGCCGTATCGTTCGTCGAGGAGGGACTGGATGGTCATGGCTGGCCTTCGTGGACTGGTTAGGCTGGTGATACCAGGCTATGCGTTTCCCAGGCTATGCATTGCACGGCACCGGCCGTAATTCGTGACGGACGTCGTGCGGAAGAGGACCCCATGTCGCCGTTTTGGCAGATCGCATCGATTTCGGCGCCGAGTCCCGCTCCCGCCGTCGAACCGGACCCCGAACTCGTCACCCCTGGATTCCTCGGGTTCGCCATCGTCGTGCTCCTGGTCATTGCGGTCGTGCTGCTCGTGTGGGACATGCAGCGCCGCATCCGTCGCACGCGATACCGTGCCGAGATCGACGCGGAGTTGGACGCCGAGGAGCAAGCGGGCGCGGCCGTCGAGGCATCCGACATCGGCGATCAGGTCACCGACGCCGAGGGCGACGATGGGAGCGGGGCTCGCGAGGATCCGTCCCGACCCTGAGCGCGCCGTCGAATCTGCTCAGCCGTAGACGGGGTGCAGTGCGATGATCAGGGCCGCTGTCCAGTGGCACAGGAACGCCAGCACTGTGCACACGTGGAAGATCTCGTGGAACCCGAAATGCCCCGGCCACGGGTTGGGCCTCTTCAGCGCGTAGACGATGGCACCGACCGTGTAGAGCAGGCCGCCCACCAGGACCAGCGTCATCATGACCGCATTGGCGGTGAAGAGATCGCCGATGTACATCAACGCGGCCCAGCCGAGCAGCAGGTAAAGCGCGACGTAGAGCCAGCGCGGTGCACCGATCCAGAAAACGCGGAACAGGATGCCTATCAGGGCACCCCCCCACACGAGGGACAGCAGCAGGGTCGCCTTCTCGCGTGGGAGCGCGAGCAGCGCGATCGGGGTGTAGGTCCCCGCTATGAGCAGCAGGATGTTGGCGTGATCGATGCGCTTGAGGACGGCGAACGTTCGCGGTCCCCAGTCGAAGCGGTGGTACAGCGCCGAGTTGCCGAACAGGAGGAGCGACGTGGTCATGAAGAGCGCTGACGCCCACTTCGCTGCCGTACCGTCCGCGAGCACGATCAGCACGATGCCCGCCACGACGGCCACCGGAAACGTGCCGGCGTGGATCCAGCCCCGCCACGTGGGACGGATCGCCACATGCGCATCCACGGCCGCGGCGTCCATGAGGGGGAGCGCGGGAACATCCGGAGTGTGGGAACGCGTGCGTCGGCTCACCCGTCCAGGGTAGGCGTTACCGTAGGGGGGTGAGAACGGGTGGGTCGAACCAGGGGCGCGGCCCGCTGTACCGCCTCTACACGGGACGCCTGCGGCGGCGTCTGCGCAACGACCCGGTGCCGGGGCACGTCGCCATGATGATCGACGGCAACCGTCGGTGGGCGCGCCAGTTGGGCTATGACTCCGCCGCTCACGGTCATCGCGCGGGCGCCGCGAAGATGCGGGAGTTCCTGACCTGGTGCGACGACGTGGGTGTGGGCGTCGTCTCGCTGTACCTGCTCTCGCACGACAACCTGGCCAAGCGCGAGTCGCGCGAACTGGCCGATCTGATTGAAATCATCTCCGAACTGGCGGACGAACTCTCCCGTGAGCGGGACTGGCGCGTGCAACACGTCGGCCGCTCGGAGAACCTGCCGCCGGACCTGGCGCGAGTCCTGCGCGATGCGAGTGAACGCACGCGCGACAACACCGGGATGCATGTGAACCTCGCGGTCGGATACGGCGGTCGCAGCGAGATCGTCGACGCCGTGCGCAGCATCATCGCGAAGCACGATGAGGGCGGCGGTTCGCTCGAGGAACTCGCCGCGAGTCTGACGCCGGAGCAGATCGGCGAGCACCTGTACACGGGCGGCCAGCCGGATCCCGACCTGGTGATCCGCACCTCGGGGGAGCAGCGCCTGAGCGACTTTCTGCTGTGGCAGAGCGCGCACAGTGAGTTCTATTTCGTCGAGGCGCTGGGCCCGGATCTGCGCGAGGTGGACTTCTTGCGGGCCATCCGCGACTTCGCTCGTCGGGAGCGCCGTTTCGGGAGTTGACCTGCGATGCTCTCGGCGTGGCAGAATGAGCCGGTGGGAAGCATCGAGGCGTACGCGGGGACGTTCGATCTCGAACCGGGTTATCTGGACTGGGCCGCGTTCGGTCCCCTCTCGCCGACCGTCCGCGAGGAGAACATCGCCGACCTCGAACTGCTCGCCACGGGTCGCCGATCCAGCATCGACAACGTGGTGGAACATGCGGCGACCGCTCGCTCGCTCGTCGCCGAATTGGTCGGCGGTTCCGAGGAGGGCGTCACCCTGCAACCGGGGACGACGCAGGGGCTGATGCAGGCGATCTTCGGTGTGACGGGCGGGTTGTTGCTCTCGCGCGCTGAGTACCCCAGCCTCACGGTCGCGGCGACACGTGCGGCCGAGGCGCTGCACGTGGTCGAGCCGCAGTGGATGGACCCCCCGGCCGGATACGTCACGCCCGAGGTGGTGCGCGACACCATCAGCGCTTCCACCCGAGCGGTAGCCCTGAGCCTCGTCGACTTCCGCACGGGCTATCGCGCCGATCTGGCAGGCATCCGCGAGGTCATCGGCGACCGCCTGCTCATCGTCGACGCGGTACAGGGCTTCGGCATGGTCGACGCCGACTATCAGGCGGCGGACGTCGTCTGCGGCAACGGCTACAAGTGGCTGCGGGCCGGGCGCGGCACGGGATTCGCCTGGTTCAGCGAACGGGCACTCACCGAACTCACGCCGGTCTTCTCCGGGCCGACCGGCACCGACGTGCCCCTGCCGATCGATGGGGTGCCCCCGGCATCCGCGGCGGCGAATGCCTTCACCGTAAGCGTCTCGGATCACATCGCGGCGGCACGCCTGTCCGCGGCGCTGCGCGAGATCGTGAACGCCGGTGTCGCAGACATCGAAGAGGCGCTGGCGATGCGGACGCGCGAAGTGCTCTTCCTGTCGGAGCGCTACGGCATTCCCAGCCTCACTCCCCGCGAGGCGGTGCACCGCGCCGGGATCGTGGCGCTCGTACCGCCGGCGCAGGATGTCGCTGCCCTCGCCGCCTCGTTGGCGAATCACGGCGTGACGTGCACCACGCGCAGCGGTGCGGTGCGGATCGCTGCGCACGTCGGCACCGCGGCGGACAGTTTCGTCATGCTCGGCGATGCGCTCGCCGAGTTCGCTCAGGCGCGCAACTGGTAGCCGCTACGAATTAACGCACGCGTAACCTTCGGCGAGGCGTGTCGGTTCGCGGAGCCCAGAGCCGCGGTCGTACGTTCATCTCATCGGGCAAGTTGCCCGATCGAGTCGGCCACCAGAGTGCGACTCGCTACCTCACGGTGGTCGACTTTGCAGATGCCGGGGATACACCCGGGTCGGGAGCAGGTTGTGACCACAGGGGCAGCACGCCAGCAAGAAGCGATCTCCAGCACCGCGACGACGAGCCATGTCGCGAGCTTCGAGCACATCGGATCGACCGGAGCGGATACCGCTCTGCGCACCTACGTGATCGATACATCGGTGCTGTTGTCCGATCCACGGGCGTACTTCCGCTTCGCCGAACACAACGTCGTGATCCCCGTCGTGGTCATAACCGAGTTGGAGGGAAAGCGTCACGATCCCGAAATCGGCTACTTCGCCCGGCAGGCACTTCGCCACCTCGACGAACTGCGCGTCGAACACGGCCGCCTCGACTTCCCGGTGCCGGTCGGAGAGGGAGGAACGCTGCGGGTCGAGTTGAACAACACCGACCAGACGGTTTTGCCCTCCGGCATGCGGCTGGCCGACAACGACAGCCGCATCCTCGCGATCGCGATGCACCTGGCCCAGGACGGCCAGCACGTGACGGTGGTCTCGAAGGACCTGCCTATGCGCGTCAAGGCGGCCTCACTGGGCGTTCAGGCCGAGGAGTACCTTGCCGAGCAGGCGGTCGATTCGGGCTGGACCGGCATCGCGTCCGTCGATCTATCGGGGGATGAGCTCAGCGACCTCTACGAGAGCGAGGTCGGCAGTCACGACGCGGTTGCGGGCCTTCCTGTCAACACGGGGCTGATCCTCCACTCCGAACGCGGGTCGGCACTGGGCCGCATGAGCGGAAGATCGGATTTCCGTCTCGTCCGCGGTGACCGAGACGTGTTCGGGCTGCACGGGCGCTCCGCCGAGCAGCGCATAGCGATAGATCTGCTTCTCGACCCGGAGGTCGGGATCGTCTCGCTCGGCGGACGTGCCGGCACGGGAAAGTCCGCGCTGGCGCTCTGCGCGGGGCTCGAGTCGGTGCTGGAACGGCAGCAGCAGAAGAGGATCATCGTCTTCCGCCCTCTCTTCGCGGTGGGCGGGCAGGAGCTCGGCTATTTGCCGGGGGACCAGGCGGAGAAGATGAACCCGTGGGGGCAGGCGGTGTTCGACACCCTCGGCTCCGTCGTTTCGGGCAACGTGCTGGAAGAGGTCGTGGAGAGGGGACTGCTCGAGGTCCTGCCGCTCACCCACATCCGCGGCCGTTCGCTGCACGATGCATTCGTCATCGTGGACGAGGCGCAATCCCTCGAGCGAAACGTCCTGCTCACCGTGCTGAGCCGCATGGGTCAGAACTCCCGCGTTGTTCTGACGCACGATGTGGGCCAGCGCGACAACCTGCGCGTCGGACGCCACGACGGCGTCGCATCCGTCATCGAGACCCTCAAGGGCCATTCGCTCTTCGGGCACGTGACCCTCATCCGTTCCGAGCGATCCGAGATCGCGGCGCTCGTGACGGACTTGCTGGAGGCGAGCGAACTGGCCTGAGCCGACGAGCGAAGGCGGGATGGCGATCCATTTCCCGTCATGAGAAAATTCTCATTGCCTTCCCGGCTTGCTCTCATTACGGCTTGACATATTTGTGGGAGAGAACTCCAGAGATCCCGCGAAAGCGGGTCGTACGCCTGCCTCAGGACCCCAGTTCCCCGGCCGGCGAACGAGAAGGCCGGCCGTGTCCGATCCCGAAGGACGAGGCCGACGAACGAGGCGCACGTCCCCCAGATCTCGCGCCTCCAGCCCCCGGTGCACATCCCCCTTATGCGCCGGGGGCTTCATTGTCCGCCCGCTCCGAGCGGACCTGCCTGGGTTCCCGGGTCGCGGGGTTGCGGGCTCCCCGGTGCGGGTCATTCCCAGCGGTAGCCGACGCCTCGGACGGTGACGATGTGTTCGGGTCCGAACTTGCTGCGCAGGTACCGGACGTAGACGTCTACGACGTTCGAACCCGGATCGAAATCCAGCCCCCACACGCGGCTCAGGAGCTGCTCACGGCTGAGGACCTGCCCGGGGTGTCGCAGGAACTGCTCGGCGAGGGCGAACTCCCGCGCCGACAGGTCGAACTCACGTCCGCCGACCCGGGCACGCCGGGTCAGCGGGTCCAGGCTGATGTCGCCGTGGGCGACACCGATCGCGTCCGTGTTCACGTTCTCACGCAGGCGAGACCGTACTCGGGCCAGCAGCTCGTCGAACTTGAAGGGCTTGGCGACGTAGTCGTTCGCCCCAGCATCCAGGCCCTGCACGGTGTCACGGGTGCTGCTGCGAGCGGTCAGCAGAACGACGGGCACCTTCGCGCCCTGGCCGCGCAGGTGGCGCAGGACTTCGAAGCCATCCATCCCCGGCAGACCCACATCGAGCAGAACGAGGTCGGCATCGCCCCCGAGCGCGAACTCGAGCGCCGAGTCACCGTTCTCCACGATCGTCGTCGTATACCCGGCGGACTCGAGGCCGCGGCTGACGAACGCCGAGATGCGCGGTTCGTCCTCCGCGATCAGAATGTGCGTCACCCTGCTGCCTCCCTCTGCAACACCACGTCGCCGGCCCGCACCGGGGACGGAAGCGTCTCGCTCCGTCCCTGGGAGATGGGCAGGGTGATCGTGAAAGTCGCGCCGCCCCCATCGGTGTCAGTGACGACGCATGTCCCCAGATGTGCCTTGGCGATCGCATCGACGATCGCCAGGCCCAGCCCCGATCCTCCCACTGTACGGTGATCCGCGCGGGCGAAGCGCTGAAAGATCCTGCGCCGGGCGGCGTGGGGGATACCGGGACCGTGGTCGCGCACCCACAGGTGCACGGCGGTGGTGTCCACAGTGCTGCCGATCTCGATAGGGGAGCCCGGCGGGGTGTACTTGGCGGCATTGTCGGCGAGTTGCAGCCACGCCTGCAGCAGGCGGTCGTAGTCGCCCTCGATGACGCCGCGCGCGATGGCCGCCACGCTCCAGCGATGGCCCGGGAACCCGCCCACGAGGTCGCCCATCCGCTCGGTCAGTTCGCGGACGTTCACGGGCGAAATCTCGAACTGATCGCCCTCGGCCGAGGACAGTAGGTCGATATCTTCGACCAGGCGGGTCATCCGATCCAACTCGGCGATGCCGATGTCCCTGGTGCTCGCCACATCGGCGGGATTAGCAACATCCATCATCTCGAGATGTCCCCGTACGATCGTGATCGGGGTCTTCAATTCGTGCCGCACGTCGTCGAGCAGCTGTCGCTGGTCGCCCATGGTCCCCTCGAGCCGGTCCAGCATCGAGTTGACCGTGCGGCTGAGGTCGGAGATATCGTCGTTGCCCTCCGCGGGTACGCGGGCGCGCAGATCCGTCGGAGTGATCGAGTCGGCGGTCTCGCGCATTCGGCGGATGGGGGAGAGGATGCGTCCTGCCACGAACCATCCGACGATCCCCATCGCCGCCAGGGTCGCCAAAGCGGCGGCCGTGTACGTCACGAGCGAGACGGTGATGGGCTCGAGTTCGCGCGTCACGTCGACGACGCGGATGTAGACACCGCCGCGCTCGTCGCCGGGCACCGCCACCGGCACGGCGATGTAGCGCAGATCCGTCGAGTCGATCGTCGTGCTCGCGATCACGGACTGGTCGGCCGGTCGGGCCGTGGCGACAGCGTGCGGGATGAAGTCCGGGTCATCCGCGATCTGCTGGCTCAGTTCGTTGGCGCTTCGAAACGCGATCTGTCCGTCGATCGCGGCGATCGATGCCTCGTTGCGTCCCGGAATCAGGCGGGAAACCGCCGCGCGAAGGTAGGAAGAAAGATCGGTGAAGTCATCCGCCGTTCCCGGCGCACTGGCGAGGGCGCCGCTTTCCACCACGACACGCAGCTCGTCGACCTGACCGAGCGCGTCGACCTGGGAGATCAGGCGTTCGTCGATGTCGGCGAGGGTCCGATCGCGCTCCGCGAGGAAGGTCACGCCACCGACGATCGTCAGACCGAGCGCTGCGACGGCCAGGATGGCTCCGACGATCAGCGCCCGCGCCGGGATCGGACGTCGCTCACGGGTCATGCGATCATTATCCGGCCCCGCGGCACGTGGATGTGCTCCGGGTACCGGCTCTCATCCGGGGTGGGTCATGGAGAGCAGGTCGAGCTTCTCGTCCAGCTGCTCCTCGTTGACCTCGCCGCGCGACACGAATCCGAGGTCGATGACCGCCTCACGCACCGTGATGCCCTTCGCCACGGAGTGCTTGGCGATCTTCGCGGCCGCCTCGTAGCCGACGATCTTGTTGAGGGGCGTGACGATCGAGGGCGACATGCCGGCGAACGCGGCGGCGCGCTCGAGGTTGGCCTCGAGCCCCGCGATCGTCTTGTCGGCCAGCACCCGCACCGTGTTGGCGAGCAGACGAATCGACTCGAGCAGCGCGGTACCCATGACCGGGATCGCCACGTTCAGTTCGAAAGAGCCGGATGCCCCGGCCCACGCGATCGTGGCGTCGTTACCGATTACCCGCGCGCAGACCATGAGCGTGGCCTCGGGGATCACCGGGTTGACTTTGCCCGGCATGATGGATGACCCGGGTTGCAGGTCGGGGATGCGCAGCTCGCCGAGACCGGTGTTGGGCCCGGATCCCATCCAGCGCAGGTCGTTGTTGATCTTCGTGAGCGAGACCGCGATGGTGCGCAGGGCGCCGGATGTCTCGACCAGCGCGTCACGGTTGGCCTGGGCTTCGAAGTGGTCCTGGGCCTCTGTTATGGGCAGCCCTGTCTCGGCGACGAGCAGCTCGAGCACTTGCTGCGGGAAGCCCATCGGTGTGTTGATGCCGGTGCCGACGGCCGTGCCGCCGAGCGGAACCTCGGCGACGTGCGGAAGGACGGCCCGCACACGCTCGACGCCGAGCCGGACCTGCCGTGCGTACCCACCGAACTCCTGTCCGAGCGTCACGGGGGTGGCGTCCATCAGGTGGGTGCGGCCCGACTTGACCGCGCCCTTCCATAGCTCGGCCTTCTCCTCGAGCGCGACCGCCAGATGATCCAGTGCCGGAATGAGGTCGTTCAGCAATTCCTGCGTGACCGCGACGTGCACCGAGGTCGGGAAGACGTCGTTGGAGGACTGCGATGCGTTGACGTGGTCGTTCGGGTGCACCGGCGAACCGAGCGCACGGCTCGCGAGCGTCGCCAGCACCTCGTTCATGTTCATGTTCGTCGAGGTGCCGCTGCCGGTCTGGTACACATCGATCGGGAACTGATCCGCAGCATCGCCGGCGATGACCTGGTCGGCGGCCTGCGCGATCGCGTCCGCGATGGCGCCGTCGAGCGTGCCGAGCTGCTTGTTCGCGAGCGCGGCGGCCTTCTTGATGCGGGCCAGCGCGACCAGCTGAGCCGGGTCGAGGCTGTCACCAGAGATGGGGAAGTTCTCCACGGCGCGCTGCGTCTGCGCACCGTAGAGTGCCGTGGCGGGAACCCGCACCTCGCCCATGGTGTCGTGCTCGATGCGGTATTCGATGCCGGCTTCGGTGTCAGTCACTTCTTCGTTTCCTCCGGGTGTCAGGCGTCCGCGTCCATCGCGGTGCCCAGTAGGACGTCGGGCACGGCCGTGCCCTCGGCAAGTCGATAGTTCGCTCCGACGATCGCCAGGCGCCCCTCGGCGACCGCTTCGCTGATCAGCTCGGACGTCCGCAACAACTCGCTGACCGTGGCACGCAGGTGCTCGAGTCCGACCAGCTCGGTGTCGATCGTCTCGGGCGTCACACCCGCCGCCGCCCCCGCCGCCAGGACACGGCGAGCCGCCGGCACGATCGGGGCGATCTGACGCCAGACCTGCGCGGGAAGGGCGGGAGCATCGATGCCGGTGCTGTCGATCGCGGCACGGACGGCGCCGCACTCGTCGTGAGCGAGCACCACTATGAGGGGAACTTCGAGAACCGCGACGGCGTATTCGAGGCTGCCGACGACGGAGTCGGAGATCACCTGACCGGCGTTGCGGACGACGAAGAGGTCGCCGAGGCCCTTGTCGAAGATGATCTCGGCGGCCAATCGCGAATCCGAACATCCGAACAGCGCGGCACGGGGCTTCTGCCCGGCGGCCGTCTGGTGCCGTCGCTCGACGTCCTGGCGTGGATGCAGGGGCTCGCCAGCGACGAATCGCGCGTTGCCGCGCAGCATCTCGGCCCAGGCCCGGGCGGGAGTCGGAGATCCGTTCACGGCGCCTCGCCCCTGAGCTCGCGTACCTCGGGGGAGACGATCGCCGCGAGTTCCGTCGTCTGCTCCGGTGAACTCGAACCGTACAGCAGGACGTAGTCCGGCCCCGCCTGGGTTCCGAGGGCATACGAGATGTTCGCCGCGCGCCTGGGGTCGGCGGGTTCGAACACGTCCCAGTCGATCCCGTCGATGAGAACCGTACCGCTCGGCGCGCTGCCGGCCAGCACGCTTCGCGCCCACGCCTCGTCGTCGTCGAAGGCCTGGGCGAAGCGCACGAACCCGGTCTCGGCCGGGACGTAGGCGATCGACCATGCGGTCGAGCCGCCATCGGATGAGACTTCTGCCGCGTTCACGCGCCATTCGGCAGGAACAGCGGGCACGACGACCGTGCGCCCGTACGTCTCGGCCGCCTGGCTCGCGATCGGCGCCGGATCGATGCTTTCCCGCTCGGGAAGCTCGCCGCGGGGGACGCCGAAGACGACGACGGCCACAACCAGGACGGTGGCGAGGATCGCGGCGGTCAGGCTGCGCAGGTTCTGGCTGGATCGATAGACCCGGGACGACTCGCTCTTGCGTGCCGCCGTCTCTTCGGGGGTCTCGGGACGACCGAGTTCGGCGACGACCCGTTGGGCGCTCACGAGGTGCCTGCCCGAGGCGGTGCATCGGTTGATGCCGCGGCTGCTTCGAGACGCTGCTTGGCGCCGAGCAGCCATTCTTCACAGCGTTGGGCGAGTGCTTCACCACGCTCCCACAGACGCAACGACTCTTCGAGGGTGGCGGAGCCCTGCTCCAGGCTGGCGACGACCTGTTGCAGCTCGTCCCGGGCCTGCTCGAAGGAGAGCGCGGCGATGTCGGCCCCCTGCTCGGTCATG
>DMUE01000006.1:0-2688 GCA_003476465.1 Microbacterium sp.
TTCCTGCCCAGCCTGCGTTCGGTCCCGCTCGACGCCGTTGTGCTCGTCGGGTGCAGCGGTCGCCTGACCGCGTCGCTCGATGCGGTTCGCGCTCGAGGCATCCCCGTTGTCGTCATCGAGGGGGATGCCGGACCGGGCGTTCCCCGCGTCGACCTCGACAACCGCGGGGCGCAGCGTAACGCCGCACGGCACTTGTATGCACTGGGGCACCAGAACGTCGTCGTCGTGACCCGGCCCTTCGACGCGGCGCGCTGGACAGGATGGCTCGCGCCCGACGACACCCGCACGCCGGTCGTCGACGTCACCCGGGAGAGGCTCGCGGGTGCCCGAGACGTCTTTCCGGGCGCCCGGGTGTACGCCGCCGGAGCGAGCCTCATCGACGAGGGCCTTGCCGCCGGCCGGGTCATCCTCGCGGAGGCCGGATTGCGCCCCACTGCCGTCATCGCCCAGAGCGACCTGCTGGCGGCGGGAATCGTGCGCGCCGCCGAAGAGCTCGGGCTCTCGGTCCCGGGGGATGTGAGCGTAACCGGTTTCGATGGCGTCACCGTGGACGGCTTCGCGCCGTACGAGCTGACAACCCTCGTGCAGCCGGCCGCCGAGAAGGGCCGTGCCGCGGGCGAGATCGTCACGCGGATGATCGCGGGCTCGGATGCTGCGTCGCTGAGCTTCACCTGCTCGTTCCGGCCGGGCAACACCACCGGGGCGCCGCGGGGATAGCCGACCGATTTCCCCCTTTCCGGGGAGCGCCCCGGCAGCTGCCCGGTAGGATGGAGAGACCGTCCACGGCCTGAGCCACCCCGGCCGACACGACCGAGGAGACGCCGATGCTGCTGATCCTCGCCGCGTTCGCGCTCGTGTCGCTCGCAATGCCCTGGCTGGTCCGTGTGATGGGACCCCGCGCCTTCTACCTCGCGGCGGGCATGGCCGCGATCGCCTTCCTCGAAGCAGTGCTGCGCGCCCCCGACGTGCTCGCCGGTGCCGTTCCCTTCGAATCGTTCGAATGGATTCCTGCACTCGGGATCTCGCTGTCCATGCGGATGGATACGCTCGCCTGGATCATGACGTTGATCGTCTCCGGTGTGGGTGCGCTGGTTCTGCTCTACTGCCGCTGGTACTTCCGCGACAAACCCGACGGCCTCGGACAGTTCGCCGCGGTGCTCTTGGCTTTCGCGGGCACGATGTACGGGCTCGTCCTGACCGACGACATCGTCGTGCTGGTGATGTTCTGGGAGATCACCAGCGTGCTCTCGTACCTGCTGATCGGCCATTACCACCGCCGTGCCGGCAGCCGGCGAGCGGCCCTCCAGGCGTTGCTCGTCACCACCCTCGGTGGGCTGGTCATGCTGATCGGGGTGGTCCTGCTGGTCGTCGACACGGGTACGTCGAGCCTGTCCGGCATCCTCGCCCTCGCGCCCGGCGGACCGGTGGCGGATGCGGCGCTGATCCTGCTCCTGGTCGGCGCGCTCAGCAAGTCGGCGATCTTCCCCTTCCATTTCTGGCTGCCGGGGGCGATGGCCGCCCCCACCCCGGTGAGCGCCTATCTCCACGCCGCCGCGATGGTGAAGGCCGGAATCTACCTGCTTGCCCGCCTCGCCCCCGTTTTCGCGGATGCGCCGCCGTGGCGTCCGATCGTCATCTCGCTCGGCGTCCTGACGATGCTGCTCGGCGGGATCCAGTCCCTGCGTGAACGCGATCTGAAGCGCATTCTCGCGTACGGCACCGTGAGTCAGCTCGGACTCCTCACCGTGGTGCTCGGATTCGGTACGAGGGATGCCGCCCTGGCCGGCCTCGCGCTGCTGATCGCGCACGCGTTGTTCAAGTCGTGTCTGTTCCTGATCGTCGGCGTGATCGATCGTCAGCTCTCGACGCGTGACATCTCGGAGCTGTCCGGGCTCGGGCGGCAGGCCCCGGTGATGGCGACGACCGCGTTCCTCGCGATCGGATCCATGGCGGGCGTCATCCCGACCCTGGGTTTCGTCGCCAAGGAGGGCGTTCTCACGGCCCTGCTCGACGAGGCGCTGGGGGGCTCTGTGTGGGGGCTCGTCGCGCTGATCGGAGTCGTGATGGGATCCGTGTTCACCGTCGCCTATGGCGTCCGCTTCCTCTGGGGGGCGTTCTTCCGCAAGCGGGACGTGCCGATCACGGCCTGGCCAGATCCTCCGATCGGCTTCCTGGCCGCACCGATCGCGCTTTCGGGTCTGTCGGTGATCGGGGGCTTCGCGGCACCGTGGATCGACGCCGCACTCCGGGGATACGCGGACACCGTCCCGGCCTCGACGCCGGGGATCGCACCGCCGCAGTACACATATCACCTCGCGCTCTGGCACGGACTCGAGCCGGCGCTGTTCCTCTCGCTCTCGACTCTCGTGGGAGGAGCGCTCGTCTTCGCCCTCGCGCAGGCCATCCGCTGGGACTCGCGTCGGCGCCTGGTGCGCTTCACGGCGTCGGATGTCTACTACCAGCTCGTGCGCCAGGTCGACCGGCTCTCGGTGGCGACCACTACTCTCACGCAGCGCGGTTCGCTCCCCATCTATGTCGGCACGATCTTCGTCGTGCTGGTCGCGGCTGAGGCGACCGTGATGTTCGCCACTCCCCCCTGGCGCGCGCAGCTGGATGCGTGGCATTCGCCCAGCCAACTCGTCGCCGCACCGCTCATGATCGCCGCCGGCATCGCCGCGGTGCTGGCGC
>DMUE01000006.1:2715-3924 GCA_003476465.1 Microbacterium sp.
ATCCTGGCCATCGGGGTCGGGGCGACCATGGCTATGGTGGCCGTGATCGCGACCGGCGCGCGAATCCAGACGCCCATATCCGAAACCTGGCCCACCCTCGCCTACGAGTTGGGTCATGGACGAAACGTCGTCAACGTCGCGCTGGTCGACATCCGTGGGTGGGACACGATGGGCGAGTTGTCGGTGCTGGTCCTCGCGGCGACGGGCGTGGCATCGCTGGTCTTCGTCACCGATCGCGCTGACAACCTGCAGCGCCTGACCTCGGGCGTTCCGACCATTCCCGCCCGCCGTCGCCGGCGTCCCCTGGTCGAGACCCTGGCCGGGCCCCGTCCCCTGTCGGCCGCCAACTCCGCAAGCCCCCAGACCTGGCTCGTCGGGGGGCAGCGGATGCGGCCCGAGAACCGATCGATCATCCTCGAGGTGCTCGTGCGAGTGCTCTTCCACACGATCATCGTCGTGTCGATATATCTGCTCTTCGCCGGACACAACCTGCCCGGCGGTGGATTCGCGGGCGGTCTGGTCGCGGGAATGGCGCTGGTCATGCGCTACATCGCCGGTGGTCGGTACGAACTGGGAGCGGCCGCCCCCACCGATGCCGGTCGGTTGCTCGGTGCGGGTATGGCGATAGCCGTCGCCTCCGCGATCGTGCCGCTGTTCTTCGGGGCGGCGCCGCTCACCAGCGTCTTCATCGAGACGGAGCTGCCCGTCCTCGGGCATGTGGAGTTCGCGACGAGCACGCTGTTCGACATCGGGGTCTACCTAGTGGTCGTCGGACTCGTCTTGGATGTGCTGCGCAGCCTCGGTGCCGAGGTCGACCGTCAGAGCCAGCCGCTGCGTGTGGGTGAGGTGGCCAGCTGATGAATGCCTCGCTCGCCCTCATCATCGTGATGGGCGCCCTCTTCGCCTGCGGCGTGTACGCCATGCTCGAGCGCAGTCTCACGCGTGTCCTCATCGGCTTTCTGCTGCTGGGTAACGCCGCCAACCTCCTGCTGCTGATCGTCATGGGACGGCCCGGCATGGCGCCCTTCTTCGGTTCTGGAGAGCGCTCCGAGATGTCGGATCCGCTGCCTCAGGCGCTCGCTCTGACGGCCATCGTCATCACCTTCGGGATCTCGGCCTTCCTCCTGGCTCTGATCTACCGCTCCTGGCAGTTGGGTCAGGCCGACACCGTGATGGACGACGAGGAAGACGTCGCCCTGCGCGAACGCG
>DMUE01000006.1:3943-5652 GCA_003476465.1 Microbacterium sp.
CGTCGCCGGCGGTTGCAGGTCGGCGTCTCGGTCGTGACGCTCACCGCGGTGCTCGGGATCGCCGCGGTCCTGCTCGTGGCGGTCGACCAGGGGCCACCGCTCGCCGTGTCGGTGGGAGGGTGGCCGGTCCCCGTCGGGATCGTCCTCTACGTCGACCCGTTCGCCGCACTGCTCGTGCTGGTGTCGAGCATCGTCCTGATCGCGGTCTTGGTCTTCGCCACCGGCCAGGGCGCCGCCGACGGCGATGAGGAGACGCCGGTCTCGATCTTCTATCCGTCGTACCTCATCCTCGCCGCGGGCGTCTTCAACGCCTTCATCGCCGGAGACCTCTTCAACCTGTACGTCGGGTTCGAGATCCTGCTCGTCGCCTCCTACGTCCTGATAACCCTGGGCAGCACCGAGTCCCGCATCCGTACGGGGGTCGTCTACATCGTCGTCTCGCTGGTCTCGTCGATCCTGTTCCTCTCGGCAGTCGCCGCTATCTACGGGGCGCTCGGCACGGTCAACATGGCGCAGATCGCGGAGCGCATGGGAGAGCTGCCACAGGACGTCCAACTCGTCCTGCACATGCTCCTGCTCATCGCGTTCAGTATCAAGGCGGCGGTGTTCCCGCTGTCGTTCTGGCTGCCGGACTCATATCCGACGGCGCCAGCCCCCGTCACGGCGGTCTTCGCGGGACTTCTGACGAAGGTCGGCGTCTACGCGATCATCCGCACCGAGACGCAACTCTTCCCGAACAGCGACGTGAACATGCTGCTCATGGTGACTGCTCTCGCGACAATGATCGTCGGCGTGCTCGGAGCCGTCGCGCAGGCCGAACTCAAACGCATCCTGTCGTTCACGCTCGTCAGCCACATCGGCTACATGATCTTCGGNNCCACCGTTCTCGGGGTTCATCGGCAAGTTCGCACTCTTCGACGCCGGCGCCCAGGTCGGCACACCGGTCATCATGGTGCTGATCGTCGGCGGAATCGTCACCTCGCTGCTGACCCTCTACGCGTTGATGCGAGCCTGGAACCTCTCGTTCTGGCGTGAAGAGGATGACTCGGCCGAGACGGAGGCGCGCATCGCCTACCTCAACCGGGCGCCGGCCGCAGCCGTTGAGACCGAGCGGCGGGTGATCCCGCGCATCATGACGGCCGCGACAGGCGGCATGGTGGCCGTGACCGTGGCGCTGACGATCTTCGCCGGGCCGCTGCTGGAGATATGCATGCGTGCCGGCGAGGTGCTGACGCAGCCGGTCACGATCACCCAGGTGGATGAGGAGGCGGAACCGTGAGTCCCGATTCCCGCTCCTCCCAGCTGCGACATCTCTGGGTGCAGCTGCCGTTCTTCGCTTGGCTGATCGTCCTCTGGATGCTGCTGTGGGGTCAGTTCACCTGGCTCGCCTTCTTCTCCGGACTGATCGTCGCGATCTTCGTGACCCGCATCTTCCGGCTGCCGCCGGTGGACCTGTCGGGACGGCTGAACCTCTGGTACGGGCTCGTCTTCGTGACGACCTTCCTCGCCGCGCTCGTGCGCGGCTCGCTCCTCGTCGCCTGGCAGGTGCTCGATCCTCGTGGGCAACCCGGCGGCGCGATCATCGCCGTGCAATTGCGCACCGACGATGACCTGATCATGACCCAGACGGGCATCACCGCATCCCTGATCCCCGGATCGCTCGTCCTCGAGGCGGATCGGGATCGCCGCGTGCTGTATCTCCACGTCAT
>DMUE01000251.1 GCA_003476465.1 Microbacterium sp.
TACATCCCCGCGATGTGCAGGCTGATCGTCAGCCCGATCACGGTCAGCGCCGCACCATGCTGCAGCAGGTGCACCGGGGTCATCGCCATGACCGCGACCATGACGCCGTGGCTCGCCGCGACGGCGAAGATCGCGAATCGCGCCAGGGGCGCGCGATCCGGATGCATAACGGCCCGCCGTCGGGCATCGTCGCTCAGGGCATCGCGCAGCCGCGCGGCGAGCAGGAGCGGATCGGGTCGCAGCGCGAGCAGATACAGGGCGATGGCGAGCAGCTGGGCCGCCATCGTGAAGACGTAAGGCCCGGTCAGCGGCGGCATCCCGAGCACCGTACCGATGGACTCTCCCGGCCCGACGAGGTTCGGACCGAGCACCGCACCGATCGTCGTCGCCCAGACCACCAGCGACAGGTCCCGGCCACGCGTGGCGTCGGTGGCGAGGTCGGCCGCGGCGAACCGCGACTGCAGGTTCGCGGCGGTGCCCGAGCCGACCAGCACGAATCCGAGCAGCAGCAGCGGAAACATCCGGAACTGCGCGGCGGCGATCACGACTGCGACACCCGCCAGCGCGATCAGCATGCCCGTTGACAGCGAGATGCGTCGACCTCGGCGCCGGGCGAGCGCCGCCATCGGCACCGCGACGGCCGCGGAACCGAGGGTCAGCGACGCGGTCGCCAGACCCGAGAGGGAGTCATCGCCCGAGACATCCGCCGCGAGCAGGGCGCCAAGCGAGATCGTCGCACCGAGCGCCAGCCCGCCGAGCACCTGCCCCGATGCCAGCACCAGCACCGTGCGGCGCTGTACGGCCGCGACATCGGTGGGGAGGACGGCGGAGGCACGGGGCGACCCATCCATGTCCTACGCGTCCCGTACGGGGTTGCGCAGCACGCCGAGCCCCGCGATCTCAACCTCGACCACATCGCCCGCCACGACCGGACCGATGCCGGCGGGAGTGCCGGTCATGATGACGTCGCCCGGCAGCAGCGTGAAGACGGCCGACGCGTAGGCGATGATGTCGGCGACCGAGTGGATCATGTCGGTCAGCGGCGCGGACTGCTTGATCTCGCCGTTCACACGCGTCTGCAGCGTCGCCGCGGCGGGATCGAAGTCGGTCTCGATGGCCGGCCCGAGCGGGCAGAACGTGTCGAATCCCTTGGCCCTCGTCCACTGTCCGTCGCTCTTCTGCAGATCGCGGGCGGTGACGTCGTTGCCGAGGGTGTAACCGAAGACATAGTCCAGAGCGGATGCCGCNNGATAGTTCTTACCGACGCACACGACCTTCGAACGCGGGATGACGGGTGCGAGCAGCGACACCTCGCCCAGCGGAATCCGCTCTCCCGTCGTGCCGAACCCCGCGAACATGGGATCGCCCTCCAGCACGACCAGGTCCGTCTGATCGACGATGCCGTAGCGGATGGCGTCTTCGTGGCTGAATCGAACGATCTTCACCGGTTCAGCCTAGCCACGCCCGGCCCGGGGCCCGTCTCCCGCGCTCCGGGTCCGCGCATCCATCCGCCCCTGACCGCCGCGAGCCAGGAGAGCTGTCCGAGAACGGACTGGTTCAGCCTCGGTTGTCGTGTTCCCGGGCGTCTTCCTGGGCTGGTGCCACGACAAACCGTCAGGCGTCGAGGCGCAGGAGCCAGTTGTGCTTGTCTTCACGGCGCCCGTACTGGATCTCGGTCAGCTCTTCACGCAGTGAGAGCGCGAGCGATCCGGTCGGTTGCTCGTCGAAGAAGTCGCGGCCCTTGAGCCCGCCGATCGGCGTGATCACGGCGGCGGTGCCGCACGCGAACACCTCGACGATGTCGCCGGATGCCACGCCCTCACGCCATTCGGTGAGCGACACCGAGCGACCCTGCACCTTGTGGCCGCGGTCTTCGGCGAGCTGGAGGACCGAGTCGCGCGTGATGCCCTCGAGGATCGAGTCGGACATGGGCGTCACGATCGTGCCGTCCTTGTACACGAACACGATGTTCATCCCGCCGAGCTCTTCGACNNGCCGCACCCGTGCCGCCCTTGCCGGCGCGTGCGTAGTCCTCCGACAGCCAGATCGTGACCGGCTTCACGCCGCCGGGGAAGTACGCCCCCGCGGGCGAGGCGATCACGCAGTAATTGACCTTGTTCGCGGGCCGGACGCCGAGGAACGCCTCCTTGGCGAACATGAACGGACGCAGGTACAGGCTCTGGTCCGCGGCGCTGGGCACCCAGGCGCTATCGATCGCGATCAGTTCGCGGAGTGATTGGATGAAGTACGACACCGGCAGCTCGGGCAGGGCGAGGCGCCGGGCCGACCGCTGGAGCCGGCGACCGTTCTGGTCGGGGCGAAACGTGTGGATCGAGTCATCCGCGTGCCGGTATGCCTTGATGCCNNGCGTCGTTCTTGGCCTGGAGATTGCGCTGCACCAAGAACTGCAGGGGCGCGAGTCCGGCGTCGCGGTCGGAGCCCGTGCCGGGGTTGTCGATAAGGGTCATGTCAGTCCTGCCGGTCGAAGATGGGGCGGTGCATCAGCCGGAGCGCGATGTCCCGGACTGCAGAGAGCCGGAGCCCTCAGGCTACAGCCGAGCCGTGATCGCATCGCCGATGGCGCTCGTTGTGCGGGATCCGCCGTCGCGGTCCGCGATGTCGGCCTCCACTGCGCGGGTCACGCGATCGGCCGCCTCGGCGAGTCCGAGGTTATCGAGAAGCAGAGCGACGGAGAGGATCGCCGCCGTCGGGTCGGCCTTCTGCTGGCCCGCGATATCGGGCGCCGATCCGTGGACGGGCTCGAACATCGATGGGAATGCGCCGTCCGGGTTGATGTTCCCGGAGGCGGCGAGACCGATTCCGCCGGTGATAGCACCGGCCAGGTCGGTCAGGATGTCGCCGAAGAGGTTGTCGGTGACCAAGACGTCGAAGCGGGACGGGTTTGTGACCAGGAAGATCGTCGCCGCGTCGATGTGCAGGTAGTCTACGGCGACATCCGGATGCTCCGCCGCCACGTTTGCGACGATTCTCTGCCAGATCGCCCCCGCGTGGACGAGCACGTTCGTCTTGTGCACCCAGGTGACCCTTTTCGAGCGCTTCTCTGCGAGGTCGAACGCGTAGCGAACGACTCGTTCGATGCCGAACGCCGTGTTCACAGAGACCTCGGTCGCCACCTCACGCGGAGTTCCTGTGCGCAACGACCCGCCGTTGCCGACGTAGGGGCCCTCGGTGCCCTCGCGCACGACGACGAAGTCGACATCGCCCGGCTCGGAGAGCGGCCCGGGAACGCTCGGGTAGAGCTTCGAAGGCCGCAGGTTGACGTAATGGTCGAGCTCGAACCGCAGCTTCAACAGCAGCCCGCGCTCGATCCTGGCGTTCTTCAGGCGCGGGTCACCGGGCACTCCCCCGACCGCGCCCAAGAGGATCGCGTCGTGCGCCGCGATGGTCGCCAGATCGTCGTCGGTGAGGGTGTCGCCGGTTTCCAGGAACCGGTCGGCGCCGAGGGAGAGGTGCGTCTTCTCGAAGGAGACATCCGTTCCCGCCACGGCGGCGTCGAGAACCTTCTCGGCCTCGCCGACCACCTCGGGTCCGATCCCGTCACCGGGTATGAGTGCCAGCTTCACGACGCGCGACATTGCTCAATGGCTCCTGGGGTGGGGTGGAACGGGACCCTCCCAGAGTACTGGCCGCGATGACGGCCGCGATCACGATCAGAAGCGCACCGATCAACGACGTGATGACCACGCCGCCGTCGAAGGCGTGGGCGGCCGCGGCACGCAGACCGTCCGCGATCGGTCCGGGCAGGCCCTCGGCCGAAGCCACCGCTGCGCCCAGCGTTTCGCGCGAAGCATCCGCCGCTTCCGGCGACAGACCCGGAGGCAGCAGCAGATTCGCCCGGTAGTACGCGGTGAGGATGCCTCCCATGATCGCCGTGCCGAGCACCGCGCCGAGTTCGTACGCCGTCTCCGAGACGGCGGATGCCGCACCGGCCTTGGCGGGCGGGGCGTTCCACAGGATCAGCTCGTTGGACACCGTCTCGGCCATGCTGACTCCAGCACCGAGCAACATGAACGCGAGCATGAGCAGCACGAGCGATCCTTCCCCCGCCGTGGCCGCGACGGTCAGGTACCCGAGCGCCGACAGTCCGAGGGCCGCGGGAACCAGGACGCGCGGGGCAAGACGGCGCGCGAGCGGCACGACGCCGATGCTTGCGATGATCATCACCACCAGACCGGGAAGCAGAGCGAATCCGGCCTGCATCGGGCTCAGACCCAGGACGAGCTGCAGGTGCTGTGCAACGAAGAAGAGGAACCCGACGAGCGCGATGACGCTCAGCAGGTTGACGAGAATCGCGCCGCTGAAGCCGCCGCGGTGAAAGAGCGACATGTCGAGCAAGGGGCTGTCAAGTCGCAGTTGGCGACGGACGAAGAGCACCGCCATCACGACCCCGATGGCGGCGAAGGCGAGCGCCGGAGCGCCGACGCCCTCGACCGCGAGCGATTTGATCGCCGCGACGAACGGCACCATGGCACCGAGTGAGAGGATCACGCTGAGCGGGTCGATGCGTCCGGGACGCGGGTCACGGCTTTCCGGCACGAGCAGCGGCGCGAGCACGAGCAGCGGCAGCAGCACGGGCACCGCGAGCAGGAAGACCGAGCCCCACGAGAAGTGCTCGAGCAAGAACCCGCCGACGATCGGGCCGAGAGCCATGCCCGCACTGAACCCCGACGCCCAGACGGCGATCGCGAGCCGGCGTTGCTCCCGGTCACGGAAGATGGTGCGCAGGAGCGAGAGAGTGGCGGGCATGAGCATCGCGCCGAAGAACCCGATGCCGGCGCGGGCGGCGATGAGCAGCTCGGCCGAGGGCACGAACGCGGCGGTGATCGAGAGCAGACCGAAGCCGGTCGCGCCGATCAGGAGCAGCCGTCGACGCCCGAAGCGGTCCCCGAGTGAGCCCATCGTGACGAGGAGACCCGCGAGGACGAGTGGGTAGGCGTCGACGATCCACAGCTGCTGTGCACTCGTCGGCGCGAGATCGAGCGCGATCTGCGGCAGGGCGAAGCTCAGCACCGTGTTGTCGATAGAGACGAGCAGCACAGGCAGCATGAGCACCGCGAGAGCTGCCCATCCGCGGGGGCCGGCCTTCTCACTGAGCACCGGCGGGGTCGTGTCGGCGGGCTGGGACGCCGAGATTCGTGTGGACATGATCCGTTCCATTAGTAAACCGTCTAGTCGGTATAGTAACAGAGCACGTTGCCCCCTCGCCAGTACGATCGGACCCATGAGTCGACCACCGAGCGCCCGCGAAGTCGTACTCGACGCGTACGAGTCGCTGCTCATCGCCGACGGCGAGCGAGCGGCCACGATGGATGCGACAGCTCGGGCGGCCGGGGTCTCCAAGGGCGGGCTTCTTTATCACTTCTCGTCGAAGGATGCCCTCGAATCCGGCGTCATCGACCGCCTCGATGCCCTGGTGAGCGCCGACATCGAGGCCATGACGAGCGCGGACGGGGGACCCATCGCGTACTTCCTGCGCACCTCGGTGATGGAGAACGATCCACTCGACCGAGCCATCCTCGCGACCTCGCGACTCGCGCAGGGCGGCAACGCCTCCGCCAGCGCGGCACTGCGGCGCATCCGCGAGCGGTGGGGCGATGCCTTGCGCCCGTACACGAAGAATGCCGTCGCGCTCGACCTCATCATGCTGGTGAGCGACGGGCTCTACTTCAACAATGCCCTCGAGGGCGGCAACATCCCGGGCCCGGTCCCCCGCGGCGCCGAGATGGACGCGCTGATCGCGATGGTCGAGGCATCCGCCCGCGCCTGAGCCCGTATCGCGCGCCGCCGTTTCCCGGCCGGTGCGATCAGGCCGCGGTGATCTCCAGCTGCACCAGCAGGTCGGCCTGAATCGCCTCGCGCACCTCGTCGAGCAGCTCCTCGGGCACGCGCGAGTCGACCGTCAGCACCGACAGCTGCGCGCCGCGCTGGCTGCGGGCCACCTGCAGGCCCGCGATGTTGATGCCCGCGTCACCGAACTTCTGGCCGTAGATCGCGACGATCCCCGGCCGATCCGTGTAGAGCATGACGATGTGGTGCTGAGCGATCGGAACCTCGATCTCATAGTCGTTGAACCCGACGATCTTCTCGACCATGCGCGTGCCGGACAGCGTGCCCGAGACAGAGAGCACGGTGCCGTCGGCGAGGGTGCCGCGCAGCGTCGTGATGTTGCGGTAGTCCTCGCTCACCGGGTCGACGATCAGGCGCGTCTCGATGCCACGCTGCTCGGCGAACAGCGGCGCGTTGACGTACGAGACGTTCTCACTGACGATGCTGGTGAAGATGCCCTTCAGTGCCGCGAGCTTGTAGACACTCACGTCGTACGCCGCGAGCTCGCCGCGCACCTCGATGTCGAGGTTTGTCAGGGCGGCGTGCGACATGCCGCTGAAGACCTGACCGAGCTTCTCCACCAGCGCGATACCGGGCCGGACGAACGGATCTATCACGCCGCCGGCCACATTGACCGCATCTGGAACCAGATCCCCCTCGAGGGCGAGCTTGACCGAACGCGCGACCGAGATGCCCGCCTTCTCCTGGGCCTCGTCCGTTGACGCACCGAGGTGAGGGGTGACGACGACGTTCGGCAGGGCGAGAAGCGGGGAGTTCTTGGGCGGCTCCTCGACGAAGACGTCGAGGCCGGCTCCCGCGACGATCCCGGCGGAGAGCGCACGGTGCAGCGCCTCTTCGTCGATCAGGCCACCGCGGGCGACGTTCACGACATATGCCGTGTCCTTCATCATCGCCAGCTCGGCGTCGCTGATCATGCCGGTCGTCTCGGGGGTCTTCGGCATGTGGATCGTGACGAAGTCGCTCGTGCGCAGCAGCTCCTCGAACGGCAGCAGTTCGACGTGCAGTTGCTGGGCGCGAGCCGGCGTGATGTAGGGGTCGTAGGCGACGACGCGCATGTCGAACGCCTGCAGGCGAGCCGCGATCAGCGCGCCGATGCGTCCCAGGCCGATGATGCCGACGGTCTTCTCATACAACTCGGTTCCCGTGAAGCTGCTGCGCTTCCATTGCCCCTGCGCGAGCGAAGCGTGCGCGGCCGGGATGTTGCGAGCGAGGCTCAGGATATGTCCCACCGTCAGCTCCGCGGCAGACACGATGTTCGACGTCGGCGCGTTGACGACCATGACACCCGCGGTGGTCGCGGCCTTGATGTCGACGTTGTCGAGCCCGACCCCGGCGCGAGCGACGACCTTCAGCACGGGCGCCGCGGCCAGGGCCTCGCCGTCGATCGTCGTTGCCGAGCGGATGAGCACGGCGCTCGCATCGGCGAGGGCGGCCAGCAGGGCGGGGCGATCCGTCCCGTCGACGCGGCGAACATCGAACTCGGGACCGAGTGCGTCGATCGTGGCGGGCGAGAGTTCTTCGGCGAGCAGGACGACGGGCTTCGGCACGGTATTCCTTCGGGCTGGCGTCGCCGCGGGCGATCTTCCGCGCGCGGCGCAGGGCGGTACTCCGACGCCTGCGCGCGACGCAGGGCGGGTCTTGTGGGAACGCCGTGCGCCCGCATCCAAACAGACGAGGCGAGAAAAAGCCTAGCGGCTCCGCGCGCGCGCCTTGTGCGCTCAACTGCCCGAGGGCTCACCCAGCGTGATGATCTCCGACCTGCGGGCCGGATGTCGCCGCGAGAATGCCGATGACTATCCGACGTCGCCGGTGACCTGCACGTCTACGCCGCGAGGGCAGNNGCGTAGGCAGCCACACCACGCCGATAGCCGACGGCGAATGCCGCGGCGAAGGCGATCACGGGGAACACGATCGCGAAGATCCAGATGGTCCAGCCCAGCGCGTTGAGACCGAACTGCGCGGCCTGCACCGTGTTGCCGACCGCCTGCCAGAGGGCGTAGGCGTAGAACAGGCCGAAGAACCCGCCGATGGCGACGAGGATCCAGGTGGGCGTCCGCGCGGGGCGGGTGGCAGCATCCGTCATCGTCCCACTGCTCCCATCATGAGGAAGGGCCAGGGCACCAGCAGCACGACACCTGCGATGAGCCACACCCACCGCACCCAGCCGCGCGAAGCGCGCGTCGCGAAAATCGTGGTGGTGAACCAGATGAGCGGCGCGGCCGTCGCAAGCCACAAAGCTCCCTGGTACATGGAGTCGGTCACGAGCACCTGATACCGGCCCTGNNGCCGGGAGCTGCGGAGGACTCGGCCACATCGTCGGTCCCGCTGTTCAGGGCGCTGTCTCTCTCCCTGCCTGCCTCGCCGTCTGCCCCGCTGGAGGGCTCGGGGGGCCCAGGCAGGGCATCCGCGGGAGTAGACGGCGGGCGACCGGTATGCGAGATCGATCCGCTCCCGCGGCCGAGGGCCGTCCAGCCCTCGGGCAACGCGTCGGGCGACGAGGTGGAGGCGCGGTCATCCGGCGCTCCGTCATCGTCAGCGGCGTCCGTGGCCGCCGAAGCCCGCGCGTCGAGCGTGGGATCGTCGTCACCGTCCCAGCTCAGGGCGTCCTCGTCACGTCGCGACATGAGTCCAGGGTAACCCGCACGGAAAAGGCCCGGCCCTCACACCCCGGGTTGCGGGGGCATGAGGGCCGGGCTCAGCCGAGCCTGGTGGGACGACTGGTCTGGAACGAAAGCTCAGCGCGCGGCGCTGCCCTCCGTGTAGTCGGAGTCCTGCTGCTTCCACGCGAAGAGGGCGCGCAGCTCGCGGCCGACCTCTTCGATCGGGTGCTGGGCACCCTTCTCGCG
>DMUE01000143.1 GCA_003476465.1 Microbacterium sp.
GCCGCCGGCCACGTCGTCCGTGACGACCGTGTCCGCCTCGCGGACGTACGCCTCGGTCACGACGGCGAGCAGGGCCGCCAGCTCCTCTGCGCTGGGCGAGCCCCGCCGCACCTCGACGGAGAGGTCATCCGGTTCGGTCACAGCGGGATGTTCCCGTGCTTCTTGGGCGGAAGGCTCGCACGCTTGGTGCGCAGGGAGCGGAGAGCCTTCGCCACCATCACCCGCGTCGAAGCCGGTTCGATGATGCTGTCCAGCTCGCCCCGCTCGGCGGCGAGGAACGGCGATGCCACGTTGTAGATGTATTCGTTCGCGAGGCGCGTGCGGACGGCTGCGACATCCTCCCCCGCCTGCTCGGCGCGTTTGAGCTCGCCCCGGTACAGGATGTTGACGGCGCCCTGGCCGCCCATGACGGCGATCTCGGCGCTCGGCCAGGCGAAGTTCATGTCCGCCCCGAGCTGCTTCGACCCCATCACGATGTAGGCCCCGCCATAGGCCTTGCGCAGGATCACGGTGACCAGCGGGACGGTCGCCTCGGCGTACGCGTAGAGCAGCTTCGCTCCGCGACGGATGACGCCCGTCCACTCCTGGTCCGTGCCCGGAAGATACCCGGGGACGTCGACGAGGGTGAGGATGGGTATCGAGAACGCATCGCAGAACCGCACGAAGCGGCTCGCCTTCTCCCCGGCGTCGATGTTCAGCGTGCCGGCCATCTGCGACGGCTGGTTGGCGACTATGCCCACCGAACGACCCTCGATGCGACCGAAGCCGATGACCATGTTCGGAGCAAAGAGCGGCTGGACCTCGAGGAAGTCGCCGTCGTCGACGACACGACCGATGACCTGGTGGATGTCGTACGGATGGTTGGGCGAGTCGGGGATGAGCGTGTTCAGGGTGCGATCGGCATCTGTCGTCTCCCACTCGAAGTCCGATTCGTACACCGGGGCATCCGTCATGTTGTTGTCGGGCAGAAAGCTGAGCAGCGTGCGCGCGTAGTCGATCGCGTCGTCTTCGTCCTCGGCCAGGTAGTGCGATACGCCGGAGCGGGTGTTGTGCGTGTAGGCACCGCCGAGTTCGTCCATCCCGACGTCCTCACCCGTGACGGTCTTGATGACGTCGGGGCCGGTGACGAACATCTGGCTGGTCTTGTCCACCATGATCACGAAGTCGGTGAGGGCGGGGGAGTAGACCGCGCCGCCCGCCGCTGGACCCATGATCAGCGAGATCTGCGGGATGACCCCGGAGGCCGCCGTGTTGAGCCGGAAGATCTCGCCATACTTGCCGAGCGCGACGACGCCCTCCTGGATGCGCGCACCGCCGGAGTCGAGGATGCCGATGATCGGCATGCCGCCGCGAAGGGCCAG
This sequence comes from Microbacterium sp., assembly GCA_003476465.1. GTDB lineage: Bacteria > Actinomycetota > Actinomycetes > Actinomycetales > Microbacteriaceae > Microbacterium. The sequence goes on from DMUE01000143.1 coordinate 1,362, forward strand.
TTCCATGACCTTGACGATCTTGTCTCCCGCGACCTCGCCGAGGGAGCCGCCGAAGGTCGAGAAGTCCTGGGCGTACACCGCGACCCCGCGGCCGTGGATCGTCCCCGTTCCGGTGACGACGGAATCGCCGTACGGGCGGGACTTGTCCATGTCGAACGCCGTGGTGCGGTGGCGGACGTATTCGTCGATCTCGACGAAGCTCCCCTGGTCCACGAGCAACGCGATGCGCTCGCGGGCGCTGAGCTTGCCCTTCGCATGTTGCTTCTCGCGCGCGAGGAGTTCCGCGGAGACCACGGCTTCGTCGTAGCGGGCACGCAGCTGCGCGATCTTGCCGGCGGTGGACAGGTCGGGCTGATGACTCACGCGCTTCACTCTATCCGGGCACCCCGCATCCGAACGGTCTTCGACAACGAGCGCGGGCATCCGTTGTCGCTCTCGTGAACACGCATCGGAGCCTTGGGTCGGGGTCGCGCTGGGAGGATCTCGGCGCGATGCGAGGGTTCCAGCGCGGCGAGAGGATGTCGTGGGTCGATGCATCCTCTCCTCGCGTCGTTGTCCTCATTCTCCGCACTGCCGGTGGTCGTTGCCCTACCCCAGATGCAGGCGCTGGGCCACGGCGGCCACGATCTGGCGTTCGACGACAGGCCACCGCTCCATGACTTCTCGGTAGTCGAATCGCAGCACGGTGTACCCGGCCAGGCGCAACCGCCGATCGTGCGCGATATCGGACCGGCGCTGCTCGCCCTGATGGAACGCGTAGCCGTCGAGCTGGATGACGAGCCGTCGACCGACGAGGACGTCCACACGATGCCCGAGCAGCGGTACCTGTTGCAGAGCAGCGATCCCGATTCTCGAGAGTCGATGGACGACGATCGTCTCCAGGCCCGAATCGGATGCTCCATCCGCTTCTTGTGCGAGTCGGCGTGCTGCGAGCGAGGGCCAGTCGATCACCTCGAGATGCTCGGCCGTCACGAATCTCCGGTTGATCGCGGACTCCCAGATGGCAAGCCCCTCGATGTGCGGCACGCACGTGGCGACGCGCGCGAGAACGTTCTCGATCGCATCGATCGGCGACCGCAGGGCGACACCGACCGGCCCCGTGTTCCGGTGGACGACGAAGCCCGACAGGTCCCGACCGGCATGGGGATGCGCCGCAAGGTGCACGCGCTCGGGTGTACGCGGGATCCACAGCCCGATCATCCGCGCCGCTGATACGCAGGTGAGTCGCGCGCCCGATCGCATCGCTGCGAGCAGATCTTCGTCGACGTTCGGTAGATGCAGCCATTGCCGCGCGGCCACGCTCACGAGCGCCGACCGAAGCGCCTGCTGGATTCGATAGCGGGTGAACCCCGCCTCGAGAACGTCGGTGCGGTGCGCCCACCCGCCCCGAGCGGAGAGCCACGAGCGAAGATCCATGACGACATGGTGGGCGCTCCCAGGTGTGTGGGGGCTCCGGAAGACGCTGACGGGGCATACGGCACGGAATCTGTCGTTGAGGAGGACGCGTCGAAGCAGCACGACGAGAGGACTTCGGCGCCACGCGAGGACCTGATGCCCCGTCCTGCCCTCAGGTGGCGCTGGAGTCCTCTCGCCGCGCGGATGGTGTGCGCGAGGCGGCGAGGCGCGGGTGCGGTGCCATGGGCCGCCGCATATCCTGGATGCATGACGCTGCACTCCGAGGACCTTCAGCGGACGGCCGCGGCCGCCGCACGCATTGTCATAGCCGAGCGCACCGGCTCCACGAACACCGATCTCGTGCGCAACCGTGCACAGGATCCGGAAGCGTGGCCGAACCTCTCGGTGCTCGTCACGGATGATCAGACCGATGGCCGGGGGCGGCTCGGACGGTCATGGACGGCTCCGGCGGGAACGGCGCTCGCGGTGTCGGTCGTGCTGGATGTCGCCGGTGTGGGGCAGGCGGATCGCGGGTGGGTGCCCCTGCTCGCCGGGGTCGCTGTGACCCGCGCCATCGCGGCACAGCTCGATGAAACGCACACGGTCCGCATGAAGTGGCCGAACGATGTGCTGGTCGACGGCCGCAAGATCAGCGGGATCCTCGCCGAAGCCGTTCCCGGGGCCCCCGCCGCGATCGTCGTCGGTACGGGCGTGAACACGGCAATGGCCCCGGAACAGCTGCCGGTGCCCACGGCGACCTCGTTCGCGACCCTCGGCATCAGCGTCACCCCGGAGCTGATCGACACGGTGCTCGCGGATTACCTGACCGCGCTCGGCGAACTCGTCGGCGCCCTTCTGCTCGAGGGCGGCGACGCCTCCAGCTCGGGCGTGCACGACGAGGTGGAAGCGCTGTGCGCGACCCTCGGAAGCAGCGTCCGTGTGCACCTGCCCGATGGCTCGGAGCTCGTCGGCGAGGCGCTCCGGCTCGGGCCGCACGGCGAGCTCGTCGTGCGCACCGGGGTGGACGAGACATCCGTCGTCGCCGGCGACGTGGTGCACGTGCGCTGACGAGGGTGCCGCTCCGCGCGGGATGCGCCGCCGCCTCGATCGGCACGGCAGAATGAGCGCATGACCCAGCCGACGACGTATGGCAACCGGCTCCCGGCGCCGCCACCGGGAAGCGACGCACCCGAGCGGCTGGTTGCGCGCACGCGCGGAAGTGCGCGCCGGCTCGGCTGGTCGGCGCTCGTCCTGGTGGCGGTCGCCGGCGCCACGGGATGGTTCTACGACAATCTGCCGGCAGGGTTGGAGAACTGGATGCTGCTCGCCGCCGCCGGCGCCGCGTTGCTGCTGTTCGTGCTCGTCCCGTGGATCATCTGGGCGAGCCGCACGTACACGATCACGACTCGCCGCGTGATCGCCCGATGGGGCGTGTTGTCCCGGCACGCCCGCGAGTTCTCCCACTCCCGGGGCTATTCGACAGCGCTTCGTCGCGGACCGATTCAGCGGATGTGGCGGGCCGGGACGATCATCCTGAGCAACGGCGCGGACGAGCCCCTCCGTATCGTCGACGTGCCCGACGTGCTGCTGATCCAGGAGGTCCTCGCCGATCAGATCGAGGTGAGCCAGATCATGGCGCACCGGGACGCGCAGGGGATGGGCGTCGAGGACGCCCCGCCGCGGCCGCCCTTGCCCGCCTGATGTCCGCCGGTCACCGAGCGCCGGGCGGCACCCGTCGATCCACGGCCTCATCTCGCCGATGGGATGATGGTCACGCACGTTGGGCCGTCCTCGAGGAGGAACTATGACATACCGGGTCGGAGTGATCGGCGGGGGCCAGTTGGCACGCATGATGATCGCGCCCGCCGTGGAGCTGGGCATCGACATCCATGTCCTGGCCGAATCGGCGGGGATGTCGGCGGCGCTCGCCGCGACGCAGGTCGGTGACTACCGGGATGCCGACACGGTGCTCGGATTCGCCC
>DMUE01000154.1:0-786 GCA_003476465.1 Microbacterium sp.
CCTCTGGCGGGGCGGACCAGGGGGCGGCGCGCCCCCGCCCACAAGGAACTCTGACGGAGCGCTGCATCAGCAATGGACCACCCCTGCCAGCCCGTCTGATGCTCGCCGCATCTATGAGAGCCGGGATCGGACCGAATTTTGGGTGGGCCCTGCCGGGATCGAACCGACGACATCCACGGTGTAAACGTGGCGCTCTACCAGCTGAGCTAAAGGCCCTCTCACCCAGTCTACGAGGTCGGCCCGCGAGAACCCCACCCGAACGGGGGCAGCGCCCGCCGTATGCGGCGCCGCGCTCACCCCAGGAAGATCTCACAGGCCCGTGCGACGTCACCGTGCGGCCAGGAATCCGACGCCGGATCGAGCTGGGCGCCCCTTTCACGGGGTATGACGTCCTGCTGTCACCCCGGGATCCTGCCCGTACGACGGGCGCAGGATGTCCGGAACTGACTAGGCTGAGAGAGGTGGTGCGTTCCCGCCCGGCCCACAAACCGAGACGCCGCTGCCGAGACGCCGCTGCCAAGACTCCCCGGCACGACCTGCCGGCACGACCTGCCGGCACGAAGAGAGGTCACTTGTGACTGTTCACGACCAGGATCCCTATTCGAACAGCGCCGAAGACAGCGACCCGGAAGAAACGTCCGAGTGGCAGGAATCGCTGCAGCAGCTGGTCGACGCGAAGGGCCACGGCCGCGGCCGTGAGGTGATGGCCAGCCTTCTGAAGAAATCGCACGAACTGCACCTGGGCGTCCCGATGGTGCCGACGACGGACTACATCAACACGATCGC
>DMUE01000154.1:823-1210 GCA_003476465.1 Microbacterium sp.
CCTCTACGAGGTCGGGTTCAACCACTTCTTCCGCGGGGCCGACCACCCCTCCGGCGGCGACCAGATCTTCATCCAGGGGCACGCCGCCCCCGGCACGTACGCCCGCGCGTTCCTCGAGGGGCGCCTGACGGAGGCACAGCTCGACGGGTTCCGCCAGGAAAAGTCGACAGCGCCCAACGGCATCCCTTCGTACCCGCACCCGCGCCTGATGCCGGAGTTCTGGCAGTTTCCGACCGTGTCGATGGGCCTCGGCCCGATCAACGCGATCTACCAGGCGATGACGAACAAGTACCTGACCAACCGCGGCATCAAGGACGTCGCGGACGGGCACGTCTGGGCGTTCCTCGGCGACGGCGAGATGGACGAGCCGGAGAGCCGCGGCCTGCT
>DMUE01000154.1:1228-7066 GCA_003476465.1 Microbacterium sp.
ATCGATGGCGCCCTGCTGAACCTGATGAACGTCACTCCCGACGGCGACTACCAGACCTACAAGGCCGAGAACGGCGCGTACGTGCGCGAAAACTTCTTCGGCCGCGACGAGCGCGCGCTCTCCCTGGTCAAGGACTACACGGACGAACAGATCTGGAACCTCAAGCGCGGCGGTCACGACTATCGCAAGGTGTACGCCGCATTCAAAGCTGCCGTGGAGCACGAGGGTCAGCCCACCGTCATCATCGCCAAGACGATCAAGGGCTACGGTCTCGGGCCCCACTTCGAGGGCCGCAACGCGACGCATCAGATGAAGAAGATGACGCTCGAAGACCTGAAGCACTTCCGCGACGCGATGCACATCCCCATCAGTGACGCGCAGCTCGAAGAGAACCCCTATCTGCCCCCGTACTACAACCCGGGCGAGAAGGATGAGACGATCCAGTACCTGCTCGAGCGCCGCCGAAACCTGGGGGGGTTCCTGCCTGAGCGCCGCTCCACTCATGTGGGGCTGACGCTGCCCGATGACTCCGCGTACGCCATGCCCAAGAAGGGTTCGGGCACGCAGGAGGTCGCCACCACGATGGCGTTCGTCCGCCTGCTCAAAGACTTGCTCCGCTCGAAGGACTTCGGTCACCGCATCGTGCCGATTATTCCCGACGAGGCGCGCACGTTCGGTATGGACGCGTTCTTCCCGACCGCCAAGATCTACAACCCGAACGGCCAGCACTACACCTCGGTGGATCGCGAACTGCTGTTGGCCTACAAGGAGAGCCCGCAGGGTCAGATCGTGCATGTGGGCATCAACGAAGCCGGTGCCGTGGCCGCGTTCACCGGAATGGGAACGTCGTACTCAACGCACGGCGAACCGCTCATTCCGGTGTACGTCTTCTACTCGATGTTCGGCTTCCAGCGCACGGGCGACGCCCAGTGGGCGGCGGGCGACCAGATGGCGCGGGGATTCATCATCGGCGCCACCGCCGGGCGCACAACCCTGACCGGCGAGGGCCTGCAGCACGCCGACGGCCACTCGCAGCTGCTGGCGTCGACGAACCCCGCGACTGTGTCGTACGATCCGGCCTACGGCTACGAGATCGCGCACATCGTGCGCACGGGGATCGAGCGGATGTATGGCGGTGCGCACCCCGACCCGAACGTCATGTACTACCTGACCGTCTACAACGAGCCGATCGTGCAGCCCGCCGAACCCGAGGGGGTCGACGTGGAAGGCATCGTGCGCGGCATCCACCGCATCTCGGTGGGTGAGGGTGACGGCGCGCGTGCGCAGCTGCTCGCGTCGGGGGTCGGTGTGCCGTGGGCCATGGAAGCGCAACAGCTGCTGCGCGACGACTGGGNNTCACCGAGAAGCTGGCCGGCGCTCCAGGACCGGTGATCGCCGTGAGCGACTTCATGCATGCGGTTCAAGACCAGATTCGCCCGTGGGTGCAGCACGACTTCTCCACCCTCGGCGCCGACGGATTCGGCTTCTCGGACACCCGTGCCGCCGCTCGGCGCTTCTTCAAGATCGACGGTGCGTCTATTGTCGTGCGGGCGCTCCAGGCGCTCGCGCAGCAGGGGGCGGTCGACCGGTCGCTCGTCGCCCAGGCGATCGAGCGGTACCGTCTGTTCGACGTGACCGCCGGAACGAGCGGGAACGCCGGCGGCGAGAGCTGATCGGCGTGCCGGAGACCACGGACGAGGACGGGCAGTCGGCCACCGACAAGGCGGTGGCCGACGAGAAGGCGGCCACCCTCACCTGGTTGCGTCGCATCTCAGGCGACCTCGCCACGGCCACTCTCAACCGTCTCGAGGAGACGCTGCCCTGGTATCGCGAGATGCCCCCGGCGCGGCGATCCGCGGTCGGCCTCGTGGCGCAGGCGGGCATAACGTCGTTCATTCAGTGGTACGAAGACCCCGAGTCCACCCCGTGGATCGCAGCGGACATCTTCGCTACGGCTCCGCGCGAGTTGTTGCGCAGCGTCAGCCTGCAGCAGACCCTGCAACTCATCCGCGTGACGGTCGAGGTCACGGAAGAACGCGTGACAGGCCGGGGCGGAAGTATTCGTGAGGCGGTCCTGAAGTACTCTCGCGACCTCGCCTTCGCGGCAGCAGATGTCTACGCCCGAGCGGCCGAAGCNNATCGGAGCACAGGGATCGCGGCTTGTGCTGGTGATGGGCCGCTCGGACTCCGCGGCACGCGGCGAAAGAGCCGCCCCCGAAAAACTGCCCTTCCCCGAGATCGCCTCGCGCCTCGAGCCCGCGTTCGGTCCAGGACACCTCGTGCTCGGGCCATCCGTCCCCGCCCTCATCGACGCCAGTGCCAGCGCCCGCGCCGCGCTCGCCGGTTCCGCCGTCGCACGCGCCTGGCGCAATGCCCCTCGTCCGCTCGAAGCCGACGACCTCCTCCCGGAGCGCGCGCTCGCCGGCGACGTTTTGGCCAAGCAGACCCTGGTGGAGCGCATCTACCGCCCCCTGCAGGAGCACTCCCCCGACCTCCTCACGACGCTCTGGAGCTACCTCGACAACGGCCGCTCGCTCGAAGCGACGGCGCGCGAACTCTTCGTGCACCCGAACACCGTGCGCTATCGCCTGAAACGGGTGAGCGAGGTGATCGGCTGGGACGCGACGGGAGCCCGCGAGGCGCTCATCCTTCAAGCGGCCCTCATCCTCGGTCAGATCGCCACCACGGAAGGACGCAGACGTCCTTCGATGTCAGCCACGCACAAACGTTCCGGCGTTTCTTCGTAGGACCTGACCGAGATCACACCGTCCGCACTTGGCAGACTGGGTTGGTGATCGTCGTCGCCTGCCCGGGTCAGGGCTCCCAGACTCCCGGATTCCTCTCCCCCTGGCTGGAACTGGACGGTGCGCGGGATCTGCTCGCAGCGTTCTCGGATGCTGCAGAAGTCGACCTGCTCCAACACGGCACCGCGTCGAACGCCGACACCATCCGTGATACCCGCATCGCACAGCCGCTGATCGTCGCGGCGAGCCTGCTGGCGTGGACTGCGCTCGAGCAGCGCGCGGACGCGGCCCCGGGCGGCACCGCCGGCCACTCGGTGGGAGAGATCGCAGCGCTCGTGATCGCCGGGGTCATCTCGGCGCAGGAGAGCATGAACCTCGTCGGCATCCGCGGCCGCGCGATGGCCGACGCCGCGGGCCTCGAGCCGACCGGGATGAGCGCCGTCGTCGGCGGCGACGAACAAGCCGTTCTCGCCCGCCTCGACGAGCTGGCCCTCACTCCCGCGAACTTCAACGGGGGCGGACAGATCGTCGCTGCCGGAACGCCCGGCGCCCTCGCCGAACTCGCCGCCGAGCCGCCCCGCGGTGCACGCGTCATCCCGCTGCAGGTCGCGGGGGCGTTCCACACCGCCTACATGGCACCCGCGGTCGAGCGCCTGCGCGCGGCTGCCGACGGGATCGAGCCGAGCGATCCGAAGCTCACGGTGTGGACGAACCACGACGGATCGGTCGTGAGCTCGGGCAGCACCGCGATCGACCTCCTCGTGGGTCAGATCGCATCCCCCGTTCGCTGGGACCTCTGCATGGCGGGTTTCGCCGATGCCGGCATAAGCGGTCTCGTCGAGCTGACCCCAGCCGGTACACTGACCGGGCTCGCCAAACGCGGGCTCCGCGGCATCCCGTCGGTGGCGGTCAAAACCCCCGACGATCTGGACGCCGCCGCGAACCTGCTGTCGGAGGAGAACGCATGATCACGCCCGCCCCGTTGACCCAGACGACCGGCGCGGCCCATACGCGCATCTACTCATACGGTGCCGCCCGCGGGGAACTGTTCGTCGACAACCATGCGCTCGTGGGGCCGATCGACTCGAGCGACGAATGGATCCGGCAACGCACCGGCATCATCACCCGGACGCGGGCCGAGGCGGGAACGAGCGCCCTCGATCTCGCGACCGATGCCGCGGCCGAGGCGATCGCCTCTTCCGGGGTCGCTCCGGAAGACATCGATCTGGTCATCGTCGCCACGATCAGCAACCCGCAGCAGACCCCCTCGATCTCGGCCATCGTGGCGGACCGCGTCGGCGCCAATCCGGCCGCCGCCTATGACCTCAACGCCGCCTGCGCCGGGTTCTCCTACGGCGTGGCACAAGCCGATGCGTCGATCCGGAGCGGAATTACCAAATATGCGGTCGTGGTGGGCGCTGAGAAGCTGAGCGACGTCGTCGACCCGACCGACCGCAGCATCTCGTTCCTGCTCGGCGACGGCGCGGGTGCCGTGGTCATCGGGCCGAGCGACACCCCCGGCATCGGCCCCACCGTGTGGGGATCGGATGGCTCCAAAGCGGACGTCGTGGGCATGGACCACACCCTGATCGAGTTCCGGGACGGCGTCGCCGCCTGGCCCACGCTTCGACAGGAGGGCCCGACCGTTTTCCGCTGGGCCGTGTGGGAGATGGTGAAGGTGGCGCGTCGCGCCCTCGAGGCCGCCGGTGTCGAGGCATCCGATCTCGCCGCGTTCGTGCCGCACCAGGCGAACATGCGCATCATCGACGAGTTCGCGAAGCAGTTGAAGCTGCCCGAGAGCGTCGTGATCGGTCGCGACATCGAGACGACCGGCAACACCTCGGCGGCGTCCATCCCCCTGGCGACGCATCGCCTGCTGCAAGAGCACCCCGAGGTCCGCGGCGGTCTCGCACTGCAGATCGGTTTCGGTGCCGGCCTGGTGTACGGCGCGCAGGTCGTGGTGCTGCCCTGACCGACCGACCACCCGCCCTAGACTGATCTGCGGTCGTCGACACGACTTCAGAAACGCTCGACCCCGAACGAAGGAGACACTATGGCCTTTTCTACCGATGAGGTACTTGCCGGGCTCGCAGAGCTCATCACCGACGAGACCGGCATCTCGGCCGACGAAGTCGCCCTCGAGAAGTCCTTCACCGACGACCTCGACATCGACTCGATCTCGATGATGACCATCGTGGTCAACGCGGAGGAGAAGTTCGGCGTCACCATCCCCGACGATGAGGTCAAAAACCTCAAGACCGTCGGCGACGCCGTGACGTTCATCACGTCGAACCAGTCCTGATTCACCCTCTCGGGGGCCTGCCGGCCCCCGAGAGCGACAGCAACGCCTGAGGATTCGTGTCATGACCACCAAGCGCATCGTCGTCACCGGGATCGGTGCCTCGTCGCCGCTCGGCGGCACCGCCCCCGAGAGCTGGACTGCACTCATGGCCGGGGTGTCCGGAGCACGGACTCTCGAACACGAGTGGGTCGCGAAGTACGACCTTCCCGTCACGTTCGCCGCGGAGGCCATCGTACGGCCCGAAGAGGTCCTGCCCCGGCCCACCGCCAAGCGGCTCGACCCCGCGTCGCAGTTCGCGCTCGTCGCAGCCATGGAGGCGTGGGACGACGCCGGTGCCCCCGAGGTCGAACCGGAGCGCCTCGGCGTCGACTTCGCCACCGGCATCGGCGGCGTGTGGGCGCTGCTCGACGCGTGGGACACGCTGCGCGAGAAGGGCCCCCGCCGCGTCATGCCCATGACGGTGCCGATGCTCATGCCCAACGCCGCCGCCGGCAACCTGTCTCTCCACTTCGGGGCGAAGGCCTTCGCCCGGACGGTCGCCAGCGCGTGCGCGTCGAGCACGGAGTCGATCGTCAACGCGGTCGAGCACCTGCAGAACGGTCTTGCCGATGTCGTCATCGCGGGCGGCACAGAATCCGCCATCCACCCGATCACAGTTGCCTCGTTCGCGTCGATGCAGGCTCTCTCGCGTCGCAACGACGACCCGTCGACAGCGTCGCGTCCGGGCAGCATCGACCGCGACGGCTTCGTCATGGGCGAGGGTGCCGCGGCGCTGATCCTCGAGACCGAGGA
>DMUE01000160.1 GCA_003476465.1 Microbacterium sp.
CTCGAAGGTCTCCTCGAACTTCTTCACGAACTCGCTGAGCTCGATGAGCGTGAGCTCCTTGAACGCGTCGAGCAGCTCCTCGGTGGTGAGCTTTGCCATGATGTTTCTCCTTGTGTTGGTTTACGTGCTGCGCTGCCGAGCCCGGGGCTAGGCGGCGGATTCCTGCTTCTCACGCAGCGCGTCGACCGTGCGGACGGCCTTCGACAGCGGTGCGTTGAACAGATAGGCGGCTCCGAACAGCGAGGCCTTCATCGCGCCGGCGAACTTCGCCAGCAGGACTTCACGACTCTCGAGCTCGGCGAGCTTGCCGACCTCTTCTGCGGTCAGGGGGTTACCGTCGAAGTAACCGCCCTTGACGACGAGAAGAGGGTGTGCCTTGGCGAAGTCGCGCAGACCCTTCGCGACGGCGACGGCGTCGCCGTGCACGAACGCGATGGCGGACGGGCCCTGAAGCTCGTCATCCAGCGAGGAGATCCCGGCCTTGTTGGCCGCGATCTTGGTCAGCGTGTTCTTCACCACGGCGTAGCTGGCGTGCTCACGAATGCTGCTGCGAAGCTGCTTGAGCTGCGCAACCGTAAGCCCGCGGTATTCGGTCAGCAGTACGGCGTTCGAGTCCTCGAAGTTCTTCGTGAGCTCGGCAACCGATGCGTCCTTCTGCGCCATGGCCACTCCTTGTGTGTACGAGGCGCCCCGCGATGGCGGGACACCGGCCACAGAAACCGGTTCCGCGCAGGAAAAAAGCCCCGGCGCAAGCGCACGGAGCTGGACGACCCGGAGAGGGCTATGTCGTTCGTGTCACCTGCGCGGGCCCCTGCTTGTGCAGAGCTTCGATCGTCCTGCGCTTGCGCGCACGCCGATGACCAGCGGTCTGTGGTTAACGACACCTTACCCGATTCCCCGCCTCCGCCCCAACTCCTCCCTCCCTCGTTCCGCGAACGCATGGGGGGTGTCCGAACGGAGCACTCGCGCACACGTCGTGCACTCGCGAGAACGGGGCCGTGCACCGCGTGCCGAAGACGAGTCCGTCCGGGGCCGGGGTTAGGGTCGGTGGGTGCTTCCCGAACTCGCCGCCCGCATCGTTGCGGACTCCCGCGACCGGGTCGCGTGGGTGCGGGCCCGATCGCGGGGCATCACCGCAACCGACGTCGCGACGCTGACGAGCGAGAACGCGATCGCGAAGGCCGCCGACGCCAAGCTGATCGGCACACGCTTCAGCGGCAACTCCTACACCGATCACGGTCGCCGGCGTGAGCCCGAGATCGCGGCCTGGGTCGCCGCCACCCACGGCATCCTGCCCTCTTCAGCCCTGTTCCACGCGGTCGCGGAGAAACGTCACCTGGCGACCCCGGATGGCGTGGGCACCACCGTGGAGGGATCGATCACCCTCGCCGAGATCAAGACGACGAACAAGGCGTGGCGGAGCATCCCCCGAACCTATTTGCGTCAAGTGTGGTGGCAGCAGCACGTGCTGGGCGCCGAGCGGACGCTCGTGGTGTGGGAGCAGCACGAGCGTTTCGTGCCGGTCGGCGACGAGCCGCGGTGCGCGTGGGTGGACCGCGACGACCGCGAGATCGCCCGGCTGGTGCGGCTCGCCGACGCATTGATCGACGAGCTGCACCGGCGCACCACCCAGCCCCCGGCGCGCGTCCCCGCGCCCTCGACGGATTTCGCGGGAAAGCGGATGCCTGCCCCCGGCGCCCGCGAACCGTTCCGCGCGCTCGCCCTCACCGACTGACATCACCCGGGCGGTCACTGCCGCACCCCGTGGGCGACCGGTCCTGGCTGGGGCCTCATCCACCGAGCGCGCCGGATCGACCGAGTCGCGGACCGGTTCACCCACGATGATCGTCCCCGGNNCGGGGACGAAGCCGACGGGGATAGATCCTCCGATATAGTTGACTTTATTCAACTTTCGCACCGCCTCGAGTGGTTGCCCCACCTGCCACCTTCGCCAGAAAGGCCCCGATGGCCACCTCACCTCCCACGTCTCCAGCCGCTATCACCGCACCACCCATGTCGCGCCGCAAGGTGCTCGAGGCTCTCTCCGGTCTGCTGCTCGGCATGTTCGTCTCGATGCTCGCGGCCACGGTGGTCTCGACATCCCTCCCCGTGATCGTTCACGACCTCAATGGCGACCAGTCGGTATTCACGTGGGTGGTGACGGCAACACTGCTGACCACGGCCATCTCAACGCCCATCTGGGGCAAGCTCGCAGACCTCTTCGACCGCAAGCTGCTGATCCAGCTCGCGCTGGCGCTGTTCGTGCTGGCGACCGCTGCCGCCGGGTTCTCGCAGGACGCCGGCACGCTCATCACCTTCCGCGCCGTGCAGGGTCTCGGTGCCGGTGGTCTCGCGGCCCTCAGCCAGGTGCTGATGGCCGACATCATCAGCCCGCGCGAGCGTGGTCGGTACATGGGCCTGTTCGGCGGCGTCATGGCGCTCGCCACCGTCGGTGGGCCGCTGCTCGGCGGGTTCATCACCGACGGAATCGGATGGCGGTGGAACTTCTTCGTCGCGATCCCCTTCGCGATCGCCGCATTCGTGATCCTGCAGCGGACACTGCATGTCCCGCGCACCCGTCGCCGTGCTGTTCGGATCGACTATGTCGGCATCGTGCTGCTGTCGACTGCCGTCTCCCTCCTGCTCGTCTGGATCACCAATGCGGGCAAGAACTACGAATGGCTGAGCACCGAGACGGCCCTGATGGTGGGCGGCGCAGTCGCCGCGACGGTGGCATTCATCGTCGTCGAGCTGCGTTCGCGCGAGCCGCTCATCCCGCTCTCGCTGTTCCGCAACCACACATTCACATTGTCGGTGATCGCCTCGATCGCGACGGGCCTGGCGATGTTCGGTGCCGCCGTATACCTCGGCCAGTACATGCAGATGTCGCGTGGGGCGACTCCCGCCGAGGCCGGTCTCCTCACCATCCCGATGATGGGCGGCCTGCTGGTCACGTCGATTCTCGTGGGGCAGCTGATCAGCCGCTTCGGCCGCTGGAAGTCGTACATGATCGGCGGTTCGCTGGCGCTGATCGCGGGTTCCGTGCTGCTCTCGACGCTGCGCTACGACACTCCCTACCTGCTCGTCGCGCTCTACATGTTCCTGCTGGGCGCTGGCGTCGGCGCGACGATGCAGAACCTCGTGCTCGTCGTGCAGAACACCGCCAGGCCGGAGCAGATGGGCACGGCGAGCTCGGGCGTCACGTTCTTCCGCAGCCTCGGCGGCACGATCGGCGTCTCGGTGATGGGCGCGGCCCTCGCGACGAGCGTCACGGAGGGCTTCGCGAACTCCCGCGAGCAGATCGGCGCCGTCCTCGCCCCGCTCGGCGAGAAGGGTCTGGCTGTGGCGGCGCAGCTGCAGTCCGGCGCCCTCCCTGCCGTGAGGACGCTTCCGGCCGGCCTCCGCACGATCGTCGAAGACATCTACGCGCAGGGAATCGCCCACTCGTTCCTCATCGCGGTTCCGCTGGCGATCGTGAGCTTCATCGCCATCGTCTTCCTCCCGAACCGCCCCCTGACGCGGATGACGACGGCCGAGCGCCTCGCCGCCGGGGAAGCGGACCTGGCCACTTTCACGGCGAGCGAGGGCATGGATTCCCTTCCCGCCTCGGGGCATGGGCCGGGCTCGGCGACAGCGGATGCCTCTCCGGGGAACGCCTCCCGCAGCGGGCGTCAAGCCGATCGATGACCGCCGACGACAGCTCTCGCGATCGACAGGACGCGGTCCGCGAACTCGAGGCCGAGTTCGGAGAGATCTCGGCGCGGATGCGCCAGGTCATGGCGGCTCGTGCCGACCGTCTGAGCCCGGGGATGCTCCCGGGCTCCTACAAGGTGTTCGCCACGATCGTCAAACACGAACCGATCACGCCCTCGGCAATCGCCGAACTCTTGGTGGCGGATAAAGGTCAGGTCAGCCGCACGGTTCGTGAGCTGGAGGACGCCGGGTTGGTCGAACGCACCGCCGACCCCGACGATGGACGCTCGACGCGGATCACGGCCACGGCCGACGGTGTTGAGCGACTGATCGGCGCCCGCGCGGCCGATCCGCATGCCCTGCACCATCGGCTGTCCGAGTGGGACGTGTCCGACATCCGCACCCTGACGCGCCTGCTGCGTGCGGCGACGAGCGGACGACGACCGGATGCCTCCACGACCACGTAGCGGCACGTTAGCACCTGCGTAACACCGTCGAGACAATCCCCGGCTTTACTGGATCAGGTCCGATCGTCTGTGCGTCATGCGCAACGTCGCGCAGAAATGGAGCAGCGCCATGGCAGTTCGCCCCTCGCACCCCCTGGGAGCGCCCGCCGAGGCGCTGAGCGTCCCCGGCACGATGCGGGCGGTCGTCTTCGACGACGCGGGCGACGCCGACACCCTGCGTATCGCCGAGGTCCCCACCCCCGCTCCCGTCATGAGTGAGCTGCTCGTGCGCGTCGTCGCCGCGGGCGTGAACCCCATCGACGCCAAGACACGCGCCGGGGGAGGTGTCGCATCGGCGATCCCCTCCTTGCCCGCCGTGCCCGGCTTCGACTTCAGCGGCGTCGTCGTGCGGGCGCCGTACGACACGCATCCGCTGCAGCCGGGCACAGCGGTCTACGGCATGGCCGCGTTCCCCCGCACCTCGGGCTCGTACGCGGAGTACGTCGTGGTGCCGGCGCTCTCGGTCGCGAAGATGCCCGCGGGTCTCTCGCATGTCGAAGCGGCCGGCGTCCCCCTGGCCGCCCTCACCGCGTGGGGCCTGATCATCGAGACGGCCCATGCGCACGAGGGCCAGCGAATCCTCATCCACGCGGGCAGCGGTGGCGTGGGTCACTTCGCCGTTCAGTTCGCTTCCTACTTCGGCGCACACGTTACGGCGACCGCATCCGGCCGCAACGCCGCATGGTTGCGCGAACTCGGAGCATCCGTCGTCATCGATCACACCACGACGAGGTTCGAGGAGGTCCTCGGCGACGTGGACGTTGTCATCGACCTCGTCGGCAACGTGGTCGACGGGACGGGAACCCGCTCACTCCGGGTCCTGCGCCGAGGCGGCCTGATCGTGAACGTGCCGACGGGGAGCTGGCCGACCTTCCACGAGGACGCGGCCGCCGCCGACGTTCGCGGGAGCACCTATCGCGTCGTGCCCGACGGCGGCGCGCTCGCGACGATAGCGCGGTTGCTGACCTCAGGATCCGTGCAGGTCTACGTGGATCGTGTCTTCGACCTGGCAGAGGCCGCGACCGCGCATCGGGAGGTCGAAGGAGGACACACTCGCGGCAAGATCGTGCTGCGCGTGAGCGACGACTGACACCGCGACGCCGTCAGGCCGGGTCGAGTGCCTGCCGGGCCTCATCGACGACGATATGCGCGACGCGATCGAGAAGCGGCGATCGGAGGTCCCACTGCTGCCAGAACAGCGGAACGGGGACCGCCGCGCCGGGGAGAAATACGACATCGCCCGCCGCGAGCGGTTCGCCAGCCTGCACCAGCGGAAGCATCCCCCATCCGAGCCCGGCACGCACGGCAGCCGCGAAATCATGCGAGCCCGGGACGTAGGTCCGCGGCGGAGTGCCGACCGCCGCGCCCTGCGCGCGCAGCCAGCGCGATTGCAGGTCGTCGCGTCGGTCGTACTCGATGACCGGCGCCGCGGCGAGCGTCTCGGCACTGACGCCCCCCTCGAACCAGCGGCGGACGAAGTCGGGCGTGGCGCATGCCCGGTAGGTCATCACACCGAGGAGCGTCACGGTGCACCCGGCGACGGCGACGCTCTGCGAGGTCACCGCCGCCGANNGATGCGCTGGAGCGCCGGGAGGAACCAGGTGGCGAGCGAGTCCGCGTTCACGGCGAGTGCGAGGCGCACGGGCCCGTCGTCGTCCAGTCCAAGCGTTCGCAGCGTGTCCTGCTCGAGCAGCGCGAGTTGTCGCGCGAGGCGGATGACGGCCTCGCCGGCCTCGGTGGGGCGTAGCGGCTTGGTTCGGATGAGGAGTGTCCGGCCGAGACGCTCCTCGAGCACACGCACGCGCTGGCTCACCGCAGACGGGGTGATGTGCAGAGCGCGGGCAGCGGCCTCGAGTGTGCCCGCGTCGACGGCAGCGGCAACCGTGATAACGAGTTCCGGCGTGAGCTTCATGAAGTCAGGCTAATGGTTCTGAAGAAATATCAACTGGCCCTATCGCACGGCCCCGCTTAGCGTCGGAGCGTGCTCACCTCAGCCCTCACGGGTCTCGGCCTCGGCCTGTCGCTCATCGTCGCCATCGGGGCCCAGAATCTATTCGTGCTGCGCCAGGGGATGCGTCGCGAACACGTCCTGCTCGTCGCGAGCGTATGTGCGATCTCCGACGCGGTTCTGATCGCGCTGGGCGTGTCGGGCGTCGGGCTCGCGCTCCAAGCCCTTCCCGGGCTCACCGAGATCGTCCGCTGGGCCGGCGCGATATTCCTCGTGTCCTACGGATGCCTGGCGGCGCGGCGCGCGTTGCGCCCGAGCGGTGAGGTTCTGACGCCCAGTGCCCGTGAGACTGCGTCCGCTCAGACTCCGTCCGGCCGCGCCGCCACCGGTGCCGCCACGGAGGTGCGTACGAGCACCGTGACCGCCGCCCTCACGACCCTCGCCCTGACATGGCTGAACCCCCACGTGTACCTCGATACGGTCTTCCTGCTCGGCTCGGTCGCAGCGACCCAACCCCGCCCCGGGGCCTTCGCCGCAGGGGCGATCGTCGCGAGCATCCTGTGGTTCTCAGGACTGGCGTTCGGTGCCCGCTACCTCGGCCGCCTGCTCTCCACCGAACGCTCCTGGCGCATCCTCGACTCCACGATCGCCGTCGTCATGATCGGCCTCGGCGTCAGCCTGGTTCTCTTCCGCTGAGAATCGCGATTCGCTCCGTCGGCCTCAGAAAGTCGGCGTCGCCACCGCCGGGAATGGGAGAAGACCGCCGTCTGCGCCCGCAAGTCGAAGCGGGACTCGTATCGTGCCGCGACCGTATCCTGCCGCAACCGGTCGGACAAGGGAGAGGGTCGCGGCGCGCCCTCCCAGAGAAACGCTCTTCGCCAGGTGCTGGACATGGGGCAACCAAGACACTACGCTCGGCGCCACGACAATGATGTCCCACTAGGAGGTCCCTGTGTTCTACGGATGGATTTTACTGCCGGCCCTCTGCCTGGTCTATGGCCTCGCTATAGGTCCCGCGTTCTATGGGTTCGGGGTCGCCCTGCCCAGCACGGCGGAGATGCTGGACCTCAGCCGCACCGAGGCGTCCGCCACGTTCTCGCTGCTGGTGCTACTGCTGGGCCTGACTGCTCCTCTCGTCGCGATCCTGATGCGCCGCGTCGGCACCCGGCTGACGATGACGATCGGCGCTGTGCTGCTCGTGGCGGGAGCCGTCCTGGTCGCGGTGGGCGACTCGTTCATCACGTACCTGCTGGGCGCGGGCGTGCTGATGGGATTCGGTCTGGGCGCTCTGACGGTGCTCCCGGGCACCTCGCTCATCAACGTTTGGTTCGTGCGGCGCCGGGCGCTGGCGATGGGGTTGTTTCTCACCGCGGGTGGGTTGGGCGGCTTTGCGGCGGCCGCCGTCATCGCACCACTCATCGTCTCGGCGGGGCCGCGTAGCGCGTGGTGGCTCATCGCCGGCACGTCGCTCGCGGCCGGTGTGATCGCCTTCGTGTTCGTGAGGGAGAGCCCGGCAGCGATGGGGCAGCTTCCCGATGGGGCATCCGCATCCGCATCCGCATCCGCAGACGGACAGGCGGCGGCGGCCAAGCCCTCCCGGGTGTACCATTCGACGGTCGACTGGCCGGTCGCGAAGGCGCTGCGCAGCCCGGTGTTCTGGATGATCGTCGCGGGCTACACGATCTTCGGCCTCGGGCTGCAACTGGCCAACAGCCAAATCGTGGCGCACCTGACGGGCATCGGCGTCGTCGCCACTCTCGCAGCCAGCGCGCTCGGGACGATGGCACTGGTCTCTGCGTTGTCGCGGCTGGTGGGCGGTCTACTCGGCGACCTGATCGAACCGCGCTTCCTGCTCGCCGCGGGCCTTGCCGGGCAGGTGGTCGGAATGCTGCTGCTCACCACCGCCACCTCGCCGCTGCAGATCTACAGCGCGGTCATCCTCTTCGGCGGCGGCTACGGGATCGCCTATTTGTCCGTGCCGCCTCTGGTCGCGAACTACTTCGGCGCGGGCTCGTACCCGGCGCTGTTCGGGATCGCGATGCCCGTGGGCACTGTTATCGGGGCCGGCGGCCCGATCCTGGCTGGCATCGTATACGACGCCACCAGCAGCTACACCACGGTCTTCATCGGCTTCGCCATCGCGGCCGCCGTGATCGCCGTGATCGCGCCGTTCCTGCGGCCG